>DAOTTT010000234.1:0-16732 GCA_034437635.1 Anaerolineae bacterium
ATCCAGCAGGCGCGTTTGCTGCTCTTTATGGATCAAATCCGTGTTGGTTTAGCTGGTAACTTGGCGGATTACACCTTTGAACAAGCCAACGGCGAGACCGTTACCGGGGCAGACATCGACTATAACGGTAGCCCTGCCGGGTATACGCTCGACCCACAAGAAAACATCATCTATGTGGCCGCGCATGATAACGAAACCCTTTGGGATGCTATTCAATACAAAGCGCCAGCGTCTGCCGATGTTGCGCAGCGTGTCCGCATGAATAACATGGGTATCAGCTTGGTTGGGTTCAGCCAGGGTGTGCCGTTCTTCCATGCTGGCGATGAACTGCTGCGCTCCAAATCGTTAGATCGTGACAGCTATAACTCCGGTGATTGGTTCAATGAAATTGACTTCACCTATCAAGACAATAGCTGGGGGCATGGCTTGCCGCCGAGCAGCCGTGAAAACTGGGACATCATCGCGCCATTACTGGGTAATGAAGACCTGCAAGTCACCTCAGAAGACATCCTGAGTGCGACCAACCATATGCAGGAAGTCTTACAAATTCGCTTTAGCTCGCCGCTGTTCCGTTTACAAACGGCTGAGGATGTTCAAGCACGGTTGTCCTTCTTGAACACGGGCTTTGGTCAGGTGCCCGGTGTGATCGTCATGGCACTTGCTGATAATGTTGAAGGCTTCGAGCAAATCGACCCGAACTATGAAATGATTGTGGTCGTCTTTAATAGCGATGTTGAACCGGTGACAATCGGTGATGACGCGCTGGCAGAGATGACCTTTGAACTGCATCCGGTGCAGGTGAACTCCGCTGATGAGGTCGTTCAAACGGCGACCTATAACGGCGATGGGACATTTACTGTGCCTGCGCGTACAACAGCCGTCTTCGTTGTGCCGCGTTCGTAAGATATAAGCGTTGACCTTCGGGGGCATCCAACCGGGTGCCTCTTTTTCGTTTGGAGTATGACATATGCACATTCTCATCGCAGCGAATGCCATGAAAGATAGTCTGTCCGTCGAGCAAGTCGCCGCCTGTGTAGTCGATGGCCTGGGGCAATCTGGCTTAGGCGCGACAACCAACACCTTACTTTTAGCCGATGGTGGCAACGGAACGTTAGCCGCTTTTACGGCATTAGGTGCACAGACTATCACATGCACGGTTGATGATCCGCTAGGTCGTCCGGTGCAAGCTGCCTATGGCCTGATGGGGCATACGGCGATTATTGAAATGGCGCTTGCTTCTGGCTTGGAGTTGTTGGCCGATGATGAGCGTGATCCGCTGGTTGCATCGACTTATGGCACCGGTCAGTTGATCGATTATGCTTTAAAGGCAGGCGCAAAGAAAATTATCATTGGTCTGGGTGGGAGTGCTACCGTTGATGGCGGCATTGGCATGTTGGGCGCTCTTGGCGTGCGTTTTTATGATGCTGATGGGCGTGTTCTGCCGCCTATACCGGCATCCTTAGCACAAGTTCATCGTATGGATGATGTCAGAGAAACCGTAGAGATTATTATTGCGGCAGATGTCGATAACCCGTTACTTGGTGATAATGGCGCGGCGGCGGTGTTTGGCCCGCAAAAGGGTGCAAAAGCAGATGATATTCCGTTACTCGAAACGCGATTAGGCCATTTTTTCGCTGTCGTGGCTAAGCAAACAGGCGTTGATGTACGCGATATTGCGGGCAGTGGGGCAGCCGGAGCGTTAGGGGCAGGGTTGATGGCCTTCTTTGGTGCGTCTATGCGTTCTGGCGTTGACCTTATCCTCGATTACGCTGATTTTGACGCACAGCGTGCCCAAGCGGATCTTGTGATTACGACCGAAGGCCGCATTGATACGCAGACGCTTCAAGGCAAAGGGCCGATCGGCATTGCACGGCGTGCGCGGGGTGTGCCGGTGGTGGTACTTACTGGTGGACTAGCTGTGGACGAAGCCAAACTTCGCCCACAGGGTATACATGCTGTGATGCCATTGGTTAATGCGCCGATGACACTCACCGCCGCATTAGATCATGCACCGGATTTGTTAACGCAGACGGCGCGGCGTTTGGGTTATCTGCTTCAGGTATACAACCCGCCACGCCGCGAATAATAGGCGATTTCAAAGGATTTAAATTGACCTTCGGCAGCGTCCCATGTCACTTCAACCTTATCTACGGTTGCCATTGGCGATCCATGATGTAACCAATCATGCAGTTGGTCGAGTGTGTCTTGTTCGCCTTCCGCCAGGACTTCTACTGTGCCATCCGGTCGGTTGCGCACCCAACCCGTGATGTTTAAGTCGCGTGCTTTTTGTTGGGTATACATCCTGAAGTTCACACCTTGTACATGCCCGGTGATAATGGCGTGCAATTGTCGCATAAAGCTATCCCTTAAAAATATTGATTGCGCAGGGGCCGCGGTCGTTTTCCCCCATTTCGTATTTAACCCAATCGCCTACGGTAAGATCGTTAAAATCTACATTCATGACTTCGCGATAGTAAAAAAACAAATTTTTTTCGCCATTATCCGGGGTGATAAACCCATAACCGTCTTTTAGATTTTGTATCCTGCCAATAACGAAACGACTATCGTCATCAGTAATAGGTGGTGGAGAATATTCGTTAGAAAAATCTCTGGATGCGACAAATAAATTCTCGATTAGAGGGTCGCCTTGTAGTGCCCTTTCATCAATGATGGCATCCATCATTAATGGATAAGTGACCTCGTTGAGTAAAACTTGAGCGGTGCGGGTTTCGCGTTGTTCATTGTTTTGATCCATATACTTAAAATCCCAACCGAGAAGCATAACCCGCGTGCCGATTGTGTTGAGTTTACGCACAAGCGGCAAAAAGTCTCCATCACAGGCGACAAGCACACTCACATCAAATTTTTTGAAGATTGCCAGTTCGTAGGCTTCCAACGCTAACCATACATCAACGCCTTTTTCACCATCTGGCCCTAACGGGAGATAATGCGTTGTGATGCCCTCACGCACCAGCACATCATCAAAGATACGCTCTTTGAACAATAATTCGCGTTCGCGGGCATCCTTGGCGCTCAAGCGCCCACGAAAATAATGCGCATCGACAATCTGACAATAGCGGACTTCTGTCAGTTCGTACTCTGCGACTTTTTGCCGAATGAAACTATGTAAACCGGATATGCTAATTCGTTCTCGGCGTGGATGATGATAATTATAGTAATTGCTCACATGGAAGAAAAAATTGCCATCATAAAACACGCCGATACGTATCAGCGATTGTTCGGTTGTGGCCATCATAAAACCTTTCCTAAAAATATGGTATATCGTCTAATAGCGGTTTATATGTCAGGTGTCTTAACGATAAAGTTGCCTGCATCATATTCAATAAAATGCCAAAATACAAATTGCATCGCTTTTTGATCTATCCATTTACAGTCAACGTCACTTTTATGAGTAAATCTTGAATAAAATAAAGTGTAATGGCTGGAAAACCACGATTTCTTCAGTATCTACTGTCAACGAGATAAAGACAACTTATACTCTGATTATGAAAGATTTATTACATAATACTGGTTTTGATGAATTAGATCGGGTTATTTTGGAAGAGTTACAAGCAAATGGGCGCATCAGCAATGCTGATCTTGCTCGAAAAGTATTTCTTTCTGCTCCCGCGGTTCATAATCGTATCAAACGTTTAGAGCGTAGCGGCATTATACGTCAGTACGTTGCTTTGCTTGACCAAGAAAAGGTCGGCTATGACCTCCTCTGCTTCGTATACATCAACATTGAAAATCATAGTGAAGCCGACTGGCAAACGTTCCGCGATGCAATTGCCGATATGCCACATGTCATTGAGTGCTACAAGCAGACCGGTGATTATGACGCGATCATGAAGGTGGTTGCCCGTACCCGCGAAGACCTCAACAAGATCATTCATCAAGATATTGCGACAATCCCTGGCGTTTGTCGCGTCAAGACCAACATGGTAATTGACGCGATAAAGTCAACTACAGCAATTGCGTTAAAGTGATAGAGGTGATCGCATGGTGAACATAGGCATTGCCGGGGTCGGCACATACTTCCCAGAGAAAATAGAAACAGTCGCCGCATTGGTCACGCCGACCGGGGTGCCCGAATCTGTTTTACAGGAGAAGATGGGTATCCGGCAGCGGCATATCGCTGGTGATGCGGACACCGTCACCCATATGGCGACGAAAGCGGCGCAAGCTGCTATTGAACAAGCTGGCATTTCTCCAGAGCAAATTAAATTAGTGATCTCGCATGGTAGTGAGCATAAAGATCATGTTGTCTGGAATGCAGCGGCGAAAATACAGAACAACGTCGGCGCAGTGAATGCTTATGCCTTTGAGGTCTATGCGCTGTGTGCGGGTGCGCCCATCGCTATGAACATGGCAAAAGGCATGATGATCGCTGACCCCAGCCTGGATTATGTGCTGTTGGCGGCGGGTAGCCGGGAAAATGACCTCATCAACTATAAGAATGACCGCTCCCGCTTTATGTTTAACTTTGGTTCCGGCGGTGGGGCGATGGTGCTCAAGCGTGATGCAACGGAAAACCTCATCTTAGGGGCATCAGCGTTTACCGATGGCACGTTGTCGGAAACGGTCATTTTAACTGAAGATGCTGTACCGACGGATGAAGCCGCAGTTGTTGGCGAAGTCAAAGGCCGTTTGGATGTGACCGATCGTAGTTACATGGCTGAACGTCTGGGTGAAAATTCTTTGCCTAACTTTATCCGCGTAATGCAAACTGCCGTAGAAAAAAGCGGTGCAACTATGGAAGAAGTGAAGTTCTTGGGCATCACCCACATGAAGCGTTCTTTCTACCTGCAAATTTTGGAGTCTATCGGCCTTACTGCGGAGCAATCCGTTTATTTAGAAGACTATGGTCATATCCAAAGTGTGGATCAAGTCCTGACGATTGAACTCGGTCTACAGCAAGGTAAAATCAAGCCGGGTGATCTTCTATTGCTGGCGGGGGCCGGTACAGGCTACACCTGGAGCGCGGTTGCGGTACGTTGGGGGGCGACATCATGACTTTAGCATCAGATTGGGTTGCCTTTAACGCCGACCGCACGCCGGATAAGGTGGCGATGATCGAGCAGACCACCGGACAACAGTTTACTTACGCGGAATTTAACGCCCGTTGCGGTAAGCTCGCCGAGTATATGCGCGATGAACTCGGCATTCAACCCGGTGATGTGGTTGCCATCTTAGCGAAGAATAGCGTCGAGTATTTCACCTTTCAGTTTGCTTGCATCAAGCTCGGTTGCGTCATGTTGCCGCTGAATTGGCGCTTGGCAGAGCCGGAACTCCTGTTCATCTTAGAGGACGCGCAAGCAAAAGCCCTTTTTTATGACACAGAATTCGCTGATCGTGTGGATGGCCTTTTGCAGGTCGAGACCTTGCGCGGGCAAGCAGTGGAAATATCAACGGATACCGCTTCTACTTACGAATCTATCGTCACCGCACCGGATCGCGCAGAAGTCATCATGAACCCTCAGACTAAACACGATGATGATCTGATTATCATGTATACCTCTGGTACAACAGGCCGCCCCAAAGGGGTGATGATTACGCACGGCATGGTGTTCTGGAACATGGTGAATATCAGCCAGCCCACCGGGTTAAACCAAGACAGCGTGTATTACGTGGTATTGCCGACGTTTCATATTGCCGGGTTAAATCTGTATGCGAACCCGGTTTTGTATCATGGCGGCACGGTGATTGTTGCGCGTGAATTTGACCCTGCGCTGACGCTCAAAACACTCTCGGATGATGCGCTTGAGGTGACACATTTCTTCGGTGTTCCGGCGATCTATCTCTTCTTGAGCCAACATGGAAACTTTGATGCTGCCGACCTGAGCCGCATTACCTCCTGGGGGTGTGGGGGTGCGCCAATGCCTGCTGCGCTGCTCAAAAAATATGCTGAACGCGGCATCATCATTCAGCTAGGCTTCGGCATGACGGAAACCAGCCCGACCGTTTTCTTGATCGCCAAACGCCGCGCAATCGTCAAGCCGACCAGCGTCGGCAAACCGCTGATGCATACCCGCGTGCGAGTTGTTAACGAAGATTTTGCAGATGTCGCCGTTGGTGAAGTCGGTGAAGTCGTCATCAGTGGGCCAAACGTGACCCCTGGTTATCATAATCGCCCTCAAGCCAATGAAGAAAATTTTACTTATGACGAACACGGTAACCGCTGGCTGCATTCCGGTGATGCTGGCATGATGGATGATGAAGGCTGCATCTACATCGTGGATCGTTACAAAGATATGTATATCAGTGGTGGCGAGAACGTCTATCCGGCGGAAGTAGAACAGGTCATCTTCCAATTAGATGGCATTAAAGATGTCGCCGTGATTGGTGTGCCGCATGAAAAATGGGGCGAGTGTGGTATGGCGGTCGTCGTGCGGGAGGCCAGTCAACCGGATGATGAGACGATTATTAACCATTGCCGCGCTAATCTTGCTAAGTTCAAAGTGCCTCAGCTTGTCGCTGATATTGATGAACTGCCGCGCAATGCAGCGGGTAAAGTGCTCAAGCGGACACTGCGTAAAAATTTTATTACGGAGGAAAATTAGATATGACTATCCCTGTTTTAGATGGCATCACAGCAAAAACGATTACGACATCCCGTATAGATACCCGCGTCTTATTTAGCGGAGCCGACGATGCTATTCCGGTGTTGTTTGTACATGGGAATGCCTCAAGCGCCACTTTTTGGGAAGAAATGATGCTAGACTTGCCTGCTGCTTATCGCGGCATTGCGCCCGATCAACGGGGGTATGGCGATGCTGCCCGCACGAAGAAAATAGATGCGACACGCGGCATGGGCGACTTAGCCGATGATCTTGCGGCATTGCTCGACACACTCGATATTGAGAAAGCGCATGTTATCGGCCACTCATTAGGCGGAAGCGTACTTTGGCGCTTTATGGCCGATTATCCAGAGCGCATCATCACGGTGACGCTGGCAGCCCCTGGATCACCTTATGGCTTCGGCGGCAGCAAGGGGCTGGATGGTCAGCCGTGCTTTGCTGATGGTGCTGGTAGTGGTGCCGGTGTTGTCAATCCAGATTTTGCCAAGCGCATCGGCGAACAAGATACGAGTGATGAAGAAGGCTCGCCACGTCAGATTATGAACGCCTTCTACTGGCATCCGCCATTCAAACCAGCGCGCGAAGAAGCGTTGCTGTTATCGCTTTTGAGCGAGCACATCGGGCCAGAAGCCTATCCCGGTGATGCTGTCCCGTCGGAGAACTTCCCCGGTGCAGCACCCGGTAAGCTCGGCCCGGCGAACGCACTTTCACCGATTTATGTGGGCGATGTCGATGCGAGTTTACGTATTGATCCGAAGCCGCCCGTCCTTTGGATACGGGGCGCGAACGATCAAATCATCGCTGATGGGTCTATGTTTGATGTAGGCACATTGGGCAAGATGGGCGTTTTGCCAGGGTATCCAGGCGAAGACGTTTTCCCGCCGCAGCCGATGGTCGGTCAAACCCGCGCTTTCCTGGAGCGTTATGCCGCCGCTGGCGGGGCTTTCCAAGAAATTGTCTTTGAAGAATGTGGGCATAGCCCGTATATCGAGAAACCCGACGACTTTAATAAGCACTTTCACGATCATATTGGAGCAAGTTCATAATGTATGTTGGTGACTATCTTGGGCGAAGGGCGATTTATACGCCGGACAATCTTGCAGTTGTAGATGCTGGTAAGACCCCGCACCGCTCATTTACCTATGCCGATCTAAATAACCGTGCCAACCGTTTAGCTAATTGGTTGCGTAATGGCGCAGGCGTTCAAAAACGTGATCGTGTCGCTATCTTGGCCTATGATGGTGTTGAATTTTTAGATGTGTTCTTTGCCTGTGGCAAACTTGGTGCGATCTTTGTCAGCCTAAACTGGCGCTTACATTGGCGCGAACTCGGCACACTGTTACAGGATACGTCGCCAACGGTGCTTATTTACTCCGACGCTTTTAAAGATAAGGTCGAAAACATTGTAGAGATGGTGGATAGCATTCATCATCTTGTGCACCTTGATGGTGATGGCTTACCCAACAGCCGCTATTACGAGAAAACCCTGGCGGAGTCGGTATTAGTCCCGGTGACGACTGACGATGTGACCGAAGAAGATATTGCCTGTCTTATCTTCACAGGGGGGACGACTGGCTTACCCAAAGGCGCACAAATTAGCCATCGTATGATCGCATGGAACACTCTCAACACCATCATTCATGACTTACATCATGGCGATGTCACTGTGAACTCTTTCCCAATGTTTCATACAGGTGGTTTGTTGGTCTATACCACGCCGTTGCTTATCTTAGGTGGTACGGTGATCCTCACGCGCAAATTTGACGCGGCGCAAGTGCTTAAGCTCATCGAAGAATATGCGGTGACGGTCTACGCGGGTGTGCCGACAATGTACCAGATGATGACGACAGCGCCTAATTGGGCGGATGCAGACTTAAGCACGTTACGCTTTTGCACGAGTGGCGGTGCGCCGCTCCCGGTGGAACTGGTGCGACAATATGGTGATGAAAAAGACGTGCATTTTAAGCAGGGCTTCGGGATGTCGGAGTTTGGCCCTGGCGTGTTTGCGCTGGCCTCGGAGGATGCGATCCGTAAAGCAGGCAGCATAGGCCGCCCGAACTTCTTCGTGGATGCGCGTATTGTCAATGAAAATAACGAGCCGCTGCCACCGGGGGAGATTGGTGAGTTAGTCTTACGAGGCCCCTCGATGTCTTCCGGTTATTTTAATATGCCAGAGGAAAGCGCCGCTGCTGTTGACGATGAGGGATGGTTCCATACGGGCGATGTCGCAGTGACAGATGATAACTGGTACTTCCGCATCGTAGACCGTAAAAAAGACTTGTTTATCAGTGGTGGGGAGAAAATTTACCCCACCGAGATTGAAAATATCCTGTATAAGCATAAAGCCGTTCATATGTGTGCGGTGGTTGGCGTGCAGGATGAAAAATGGGGCGAAGTCGGCAAGGCGTTCGTAGTGCTCAAAGCTGACCATACCGCGACTGCCGAAGAATTAATCGCCCATATGCAACACCACTTGGCCGGGTTTAAAGTACCGCGCTCAGTGGAAATTGTCGATGAATTGCCGATCTCTGGCGCGGGGAAGATCCTCAAGCGGGAATTGGTTGATGAGGCGACATCTTGATGATGTGATGCTCAGGCCGTTATACGGTCTGCTTCAATGGCAGTAATGCCAATTTTGTAAGATTCTTTTTGACAACTGGAGGAAAAATATGTTTCGTAAACTGTTTATTTTTACGCTGCTCATGCTCTTGACAATGGCATTTGCCGGGGGTGTGGCAGCCCAGGACGAAGACCCAGAAGATATTCCGTTACGTGTTGGCTTGATGGTCGATCAATCCGGCGGGTTGAGTATTTACGGTTTTGAATTGGAATATGGCTTTAAGCTCGGTTTGCTTTATCAAGCTGGGATTGATCCGTCCGAATACGAAAGTATTGACGAAGCACTAGAAGAAGTGCGCGTTGCTGGTCGCCCGGTGGAAATCATCGTGCGTGACAACGCGAGCGACCCAGAAACCGCCGCCAGCCAAGCGCGTGACCTGATCGAAGTTGAAGGCGTGGAAATCCTGGTAGGTGCGCCAAGTTCCGGCGTGACCATCGGCTTACAGCAGGTCGCCGCTGATTATAGCGTGATCCTGTTCGCAGCTCCGGGTGCTTCACCTGCTATCACCGGTGCGGACTTCAACCTTAACACCTTCCGCGTTTGCCGTAATACCTTCGCGGACTCCGCCGCACTTGGGCAACTGGCGAATGAAGTTGGTACAGACTGGCTTATCCTGGCGGCTGACTATGAATTTGGCCGTGCCTCTGCTGGTGCATTTGAATTGACACTCCCGGCTTACGGTGTGAGCTTCCCGCAAGAGACCATCTATGGCCCGCTGGATACCACCGACTTTACACCATATCTACAACAGGTGCTCGAAGCAGAGCCGGACGCGCTGCTGACCGTCTGGGCTGGCGATAACTCCCTGACTTTGTTCCAACAAATCGAAGAATTAGGCGTGAGCGACAACATCGCGCTAATCGGCGGGACGAACTCCAACGACATCGCGCTGCTAGGGACATCACCGGATCAAATCGGCTCCTTCGGTTACATCGTCTACCACTATGATCTGCCGGAGAACATGGTCAACGACTGGCTGATTGAAAAGCACGTCGAATTCTTCCCCAATCCTTTGACCGATGCAACCGATTACCCCGATCTGTTCACTGGGTGCAGCTTTGCGACGGCCCAAGCGATGGTCACGGGTATAGAAGCCGCAACTGAAGCAGCCACTGAAGACGGTGCGGGCTTGATCGAAGCGACGCTGCCCGAATACATGGTGCCGGCACTCGAAGGTCTGATCTTCGAAAGCCCCAAGGGGACAATCGGCATTCGCCCAAGCGACCACCAAGCCCTGGTGCCCATGTATCTCATCGAAATTGATAATATCGATGATCCTGAGTTCAAGTTCTACAACTTGATTGATGAGATTAGCCCGCTGGAAGCTGCGCCGCCGTGCTTGCTGGAAGAAGACTTTACCGATCGCTGCGGTGCAGAAGCGGACGTAGCCTTCCTTGAAGATCTGACGGCTGCGCTCGATGCAGATAGTGGCGAAGAAGAATAACCTGTAACTTTGTTTTGTCATCCCATCCCCGCTGTGGGGGTGGGGTTTTTACCACTGCATACTCAGGTGGTTGTTGAATATGACTGTTATTTTAGAGACAAAAAATTTACGTAAGGCATTCGGCGGTTTGGTGGCTGTGGATGACATGAACCTTCATGTTCAAGAAGGCTCCACACATGCGATTATTGGACCCAACGGTGCCGGAAAAACGACTTTCTTTAACTTGCTGACGGGTAAATATGCCCCGACACAAGGACAAGTTTTCTTTAAAGGTCGTGATATTACCGATGTGCCGGTGCATCAACGCCCGCAATTAGGCATTGGACGCTCTTTTCAGATTACTAACATCTTTCCCAATTTGACGGTTTTGGAAAATGTCCGCTTGGCCATGCAAGCCTTGAGCAACATCAAGTTCCGCTTTTACCGCAACGCGAATTATTATCAAGGTTATGTTGCTCGTGCTGTAGAGGTGCTGGAGATGGTCGGCTTGAAAGACCAGCAGCACATACTGGCAAGTGCGTTGCCGCATGGCGGTAAGCGCAAACTGGAACTGGCGATTTTGCTCGCACCGGAGCCAAAGCTGTTATTGTTGGATGAACCTACAGCGGGCATGGCCTCGGAACAAGTGCCGGAACTTATGGAAACGATCGAGCATGTCCGCCAAGAGGGGAATAAGACGATTTTGCTCGTTGAGCACAATATGAGCGTAGTCATGGGTAATTGTGATTACATCACAGTGATGAATCATGGTCAGCTTTTAGCAGAGGGCACGCCGGGCGAAATTAGCGCGAATGAGACCGTACAAAACGTGTACCTCGGTACGCTTTACGAAGATCTGGAAACCATCGAGGAAAGTGAATGATGAGCGATAACATCTTGCAAGTTGAGGATATTCACACGTTCATCGGTCAGTTTCATATTTTAGAGGGCGTGAGCGTCACTGTGCAGCGCGGGAGTATTACTGTGTTGTTGGGGCGCAATGGCTCTGGTAAGACGACGACCCTCCGCAGTGTGATGGGGCTGAATAACGCACGCGATGGGCGCATTTTCTTTGATGCTGTGGATATTACCCGGCGTGCATCCTACAAAATCGCGCAGATGGGTATTGGTTTCGTGCCGGAAAACCGCGCAATTTTCAAAGAGTTGAGTGTGCGCGAAAACCTGGAAATCGCCCAACGTCAAAAAGGTGATCTGCACAAGACGCAGGATTTTATCTTTGAGCTTTTCCCGGATTTGCTGCGTTTAATCGACTTACCGGGCGGTAATCTTTCCGGTGGGCAACAACAGATGTTAGCCATTGCGCGGGCGCTGGTGCCGGATAACAGCTTGCTTTTGATCGATGAACCGAGCGAAGGGTTGGCTCCGGTTATCATCGATCAACTCATGAAGGCGATCCGTACATTAAGTGAACAGAAGACCGTTTTACTCGTGGAGCAGAACTTCCGTGTTGCCAGTCGCTTGGCCGACCAGTACATCATTATTGATGATGGACAAAGCGTACAAAAGGGACACATGGCGGACTTAGTAAATGATCCTGACACCATCAAACGTTATTTGGGCGTTGGGTAGAGGCAAGGACAGTATTTATGGCAGAAGGCATACAACAAAATCGGTTGCTTAAACTTTATTCTACACGGCGCGCAAGCTGGAATATATTCGGCGGTTTGCTCCTGGCGATTATGACCTTTGCGTTTTTTGTCGCGGCACAAGGCAACTTTGGCACGTTTATTTCTGTGATGTTTAGTGGCTTACGCTTGGCGAGCTTCTTATTCTTGGTGGCGGCAGGGCTATCGTTGATCTTCGGGTTGATGGACATCCTTAACTTTGCGCATGGGCAGTTTTTCATGATCGGTGCGTATCTCACGTTTGACATTATGCACTGGAACGAAAGCGCCGTCAGGACATTGCTCAACAATACGCTAGGGTTAAATGTTGATTTGCTTACACTAATCCCAGATCCCAACATACGTTTTATCTTTGCGATTATCGTATCAACGCTAGTTGGGGGCTTTTTCGGCGTTTTGCTAGAGCGTTTTATGCTGCGTCCGCTTTATAATCGGCCTTTGTTCCAGTTGGTTTTGACCTTTGGCGTTTCAGTGCTGATGCTGGAAGCGATCCGAGCGATTTATAGCGAAACACCGCGCACTTGGCGCTTACAAGATCCGGATATTTTCCTCCGGGAAATCTCGTTTACGCTAGCTGGCACGCAATATAACTTCTATCGTGTGTTTATCATCCTCGTCGGCATCGCGTTAGTGGTGACCATCGCGTTAATCCTCAACCGTACACGCATCGGCATTATTATTCGTGCCGGTGTGGAAAATCCAGAGATGGTCAATGCTTTAGGTATCAACGTGCGAGCGGTATTCACGCTGGTATTTGCATTAGGCTGTGCGATCGCCTCGTTTGGTGGCGCAATTGCGGTGCCATCTATTGGTGCGACAACGGGTATGGGCGCATCTTATCTGTTGGCGGCGATTGCGGTAATTGTTATCGGCGGCTTGGGCAGTTATGAAGGCACGGCTTACGGCGCGTTGATCGTCGGTTTGGCTTGGGCGACGATGACTCAATTTTCTGTCCGGCCAGAAGTCGCCTCGGTTTGGGGCAGCATCACACCGATGTTGGTGTTAGGGTTGGTTTTAATCTTACGTCCTAATGGTCTATTCGGTGAGGAGCGTTAACGATGACAAATACAACACGATATGCAATCGCGGATGTATTGGCACTGGTCTTCGCTTCGGTGATTTTGTTAGCTTTTTTGCTCATGCCCTGGGTGCAGGTCGATACCCCTCAAGTTAATTTGAGCGCGGTAGGGGCGCGTTTTCTGCTGGATGATCCTATTGTTGATTTTGAAAACCGCACTGTAGAAGCGGTCGTCGCACCAGAAGAAGCCGAGCGCCTAGCGTCAATATTTAATCAACTTGAGGCTGTGGTTGGCTTCCCGGATTTAGTGATACTAGGCGCGATTGTTGGTATCTTCTTCAGCTTATGGTCGTTGCTGGATATTAAAACCCGCGAGATTACGGCATTGTTGGCCGGGATCGGCGGTTTGATGGCGGTGTTATATTTTCTGTCGTTCTTTGCGGAAAATCGCCACAGTGGGGTAGATGTCATCGGTTATATGGGCATTGGGTTTTGGGTCGCTGCTCTAAGTGCAACTGGCCTGCTTTTACAAATCGTCTTCCCACGTCCACAACAAGAGACAACCCCCCGCATTGAGTTTTTGAAGCGCACGTTATGGAATAATCGCGTCTTCATCCTCATTTTTATCGTTCTGCTGGTGTTGCCGCATCTCGTCGCTTGGCAGACGGACTCTTCGCCCTTTGCCGGGCCGCGTGGTATTCGTGGGCGCTCCGGGAATATTATGTCGCTGATGATCGAGATTTTCTCCTTGTCCATCTTGGTCATGAGCTACAATTTGATGTTTGGCTTTACGGGCGTTATCTCCTTTGGTCATGCGCTGTTCTTTGGCATTGGCGCATATAGCATCGGCATTATCATCGAATATAGTGGCGTGGATCCGATCAATGCGTTTTGGCTGGCGATCGTCGTGTCGGTGGTCTTATCGGCCATTATCGGCTTCTTGATGGGACTAGCGTCGCTGCGCTTGCGCGGGATTTACTTTGCCATCTTTACCTTAGCTTTGGCGGAAGCTGGCTTCATCTTTGTCAACAACTGGGCGCTGACCAATAAGGACGCAGGCTTTAGCGTCACACAGATGCCAACATGGATTAGCCCGGTGATGGGGCGCATCAACTTGTATTATTTCAGTCTGATCTTGTTTGTACTTGTGTACTTACTTATCCAAAAGCTCGTTAATTCGCCAACGGGTACCGTATTCAAGGCCATTCGTGAGAACGAAGAACGCGCCCAAGCGATAGGGTATCCTGTTGTGCGTTATAAGCTGTTGTCGATTACGCTGGCAAGCGTCATGGCGGCGTTAGCAGGGGTTATACTGGGCACGCTCAATAGCCAACAGATTGGCCCGACAAACTTTGGTGTGGGTAAAACTGTCGAAGCCTTGCTGATGACCATCATTGGTGGGGTAGGCACACTGACGGGGCCTGTTTTGGGTGCATCTGGCCTGCACACGATGGACTTTTTCCTGCGAGACTCCGAAATGAAAATATTGGGGTTAACCGTCTCCGAAAATTGGCCGGTTGTCACCGGCTTGATCTTCGTCTTTGTGGTGTTAGTGTTCCCGTATGGTGTCGTTGGAACATGGAATCGTGTGCAGATTTGGCTGCGTGGTCAGCGCGGGCGACAACCGTTTGACGATAAAGTTGAAATGACTACAGGGGACTAAATCTGATGTAGAGCGAATGATTGTGCTCATTCGCTCTGCTTTTGTTATTTATGTTCTTGAATCAATGCCTTGTAAAATGCTCGTAACGATGTATCTTGGCGATCATCCCACACCATCGGAACCCGGCTGACATCTAACCCTTCATCTTGCGTGTTGATCGTCTGTCGTAGACCGACTTCTGTGCCGTAAAAGATAACTTTAGGTTGCTCGTCTTGAAATTGCTTCTTAGCCGCTGCTTTGACGCGCTCTAGGTCGTTTTCTGCGATGAACTGAAACCGATTCATATCATGATTGTCGATAAAACTAGGCCGCATAAACCCATCAGGGAAGTAATCGTCATGGCTACGACGGAAGGTGCTTAACTGTGCTTCTGTCCATGTCTGCCAGCCGAATGTACGCCTTAAGGCATCGTTAATCGGGAAATCCAGACAGCCATCAAGCCGTCCAGCGTATTGCCGTAAAACATCCGCTGGCTCGATAATCTCACCAAACAACAGGCAGTCGGGCTTGACTGCTTTACATGCGCGGCGGAAATATGACCAAAAGTTAGGCCCAGGGCCATTGGCATAATCTAACCGATAGCCATCAATATCAAAATCACGCAGCCAACGTACGGCATTGTCGATCATCCATGTGCGTGCTTGCGGATTGTCCAAATTGACTTCTGGCATGGTTTTGACGTTAAAGAAACCGATGTAACCATGCTCGGCTTCGTCATCAAAGAAAAACCAATCACGATATGGACTATCATGATTTTGGAAAGCATCGACAAAAAAAGGATGTTCGTTCGAGATATGATTGCAGGCCATATCCAACAAAACACGGATACCGCGTGTATGTGCGCCTTCGACCACAGCGCGTAACGCATCTTCCCCGCCTAAACGCGGCTCAACGCGATCATAATCGGACACATCATAACCATGATAGGATGGACTTACCCAAGTTGGGCTGAGCCAGATGCAATCGACCCCAAGGTCAGCTATATAATCGAGCTTATCGCGCAAGCCCCATAGGGTGCCCCCACAAAGATCTTTGAGATCATCAACTTGGAGCCAATCACGGTCATTGCCGGGGTAAAATCGTTCGACGAAGACATGATAGATAATCGCTTTGTGCGCCCATGCCGGTGGTTGGATTGTATCAACGTGATAGTTAAATACGTTTTGTTCGCTGCGATCGTGCGGTGTGAATAGCGCATCTTCTGCGATGTTTTTAAAGTGGATCATCGCTGCATGTTGCACTTGCTCCTTGGCATCCGGCCAATCAGCGTAGGTTTCTTCTTGGCTGGTTTCGTTCCATGCACTAATGACATACTGAACCATCGTTTTATCCGGTTGCGCGGGGATGACAGCCTGCCAGTAAGTGAGATAATCCCAAGTGATTGAGTCCCATATTGTTTGAACGGCTTCAAACGAGACCGATTGGCCGTTTTGGGCGATCCCCATACTACCCTGTGGCATGGTTTCATCCCTTGTGTAATACAGGGCGGCATGGGTAATGCCCATCGCATTGTTGGTGACAATTTGAACGATAACATCATCGGCTGGGGTGGGGTCGATGGGTGTAATCTGATGTTGATGTTGAACACCCGTGCGTACTGCGCGATGATTAGCGATTTTGAGGGTGTCGTTGCTGTATGTGCCAAATGCAAAATCCATTGTGTGAAATCCCGTAACTACTCAGCCAGGGACGAAGGGGTGCCCAAGCAGGGCATGATGTAAGGCGTGGATCACTCGTTGGCCCTGTTTACGAGCGGTCGAAATATAAGCGCGCAGATCGCA
>DAOTTT010000235.1:0-19322 GCA_034437635.1 Anaerolineae bacterium
TCAATCAGCCAGCCTGCGAAAGGCTAGGGCAGGGAGCCATGACCCTGACCCAAACGCGGCGCATCATGCTGTAGCTGCAAGCCACCACCTCTGGTGGTGGTAGTTGACTGAACGATACCACATTTTGCTTAAAAATGCGGGAGAATCAAAAAAGCGGACAATGTCCGCTAGTGGAAGTGTGCGGAGTTGAACCGCAGTCCACAATGAAGCCACCACGTCCGGTTTTCACGTTTGTTCAACGCGCCTTCGCGCTACTCGCCGGACAGCCGCACCGCGTCGATACCTTGTCACTCCCGTTCAGTAACTACTCAGGTAAAGCCTATACCCCGCATCGGCTCAAAGCCGATGGCTACATTAAACGCTAGGAAGCCCGTAAACGGGCTAGTCAGCGCGAAAGATCAATTTTATACAGCCCGTTTACGGGCTTTGCAGTGGGCTAGCCCCCGGTTTTGAACCGGGGCAGTAAGCAAATCAGAGTATACCTGAGTAGTTACCCCGTTCATAGGTATCCTACAAGGCTGTATATATGTTTTAAAGGGTCATTTCGGGTCTAATGTATGAACAAATATAATCTCTGCGAGGTTATGCCCGATGATGCGATACTCATCATGGAGTTTGAGCTGCATTGGGCCGTTAAAAGGCGCTTTATGCAACATCTCTAGCTCTGTGCCAGGGGTTAAACCTAACGCTGCTAGATACTCCAGGCGATCACCTTCGCGGGTGCGTACCCGTGTGATGCGAACGTCCGTCTTGTCTTCCACGTTGCTTAATGGTGTATCGTCCAGATCAGTGATAGTGCCTTCAACATCTGGGATTGGTTCGCCGTAAGGATCATACGTGGGGTTATCCGCCATTTTTAACATACGCTGCGCTAGGGCTTCGCTGAGTGCATTGCTCATGTTGTGGGCTTCGTCGTAAATTTCGTGCCAGCCGAAACCCATCACATTAACCAGAAAAATAGCGGCGATGCGTTCATAGCGCAATTTAATCAAGGCTTCGCGCTTACCGGCTTCTGTCAAGGCGATGCCCTGGTACGGTTCATGCAGCAACAGCCCAATGTCTTTGAGCTTGGTCACCATACGGTTAACGGCAGGTGCGCTGACGTTGAGCAACTCAGCTAAAGCGGATGTGCTGACATAAGGTTTGTCATCCGGGGTGATCTCGTTCAAGCTGTAGACATCCGCCAGATAATCACGCATTTTGGAAGTCGGTTCGTCACTCATAATCTCTATCCGCTGGTTGTTACGCTCATATCCCGGCATTGTAACATATTCTAGCGATTACACAGTAATGGTCCATTACATGAGTAATGGGACTAAGGCTTGGGCGGCGCGTCCACGATGGCTGATTTGGTTTTTAGTCACTTTGTCGATGTCAGCGAATGTAGCTGTGTAGCCGTCCGGTATAAACAGTGGATCGTAGCCAAAGCCGTTTTGACCGTCGCTCTCTTGTGTGGCGATGCGCCCGTGACAAACGCCGTGTGTGGTCTGCGTGGTGTTGTCCTGTGGCGTATAAAGCGCGATGACGCAATCAAAATAGGCGCTGCGGTCTTCCGCCCCGGCGATCTCTTGCAGCAATTTGGCACGGCGGTCAGCGTCAGTCGCATCTGCTCCGGCGTAGCGAGCGGAGTAGATACCGGGGCCGCCATCCAGCGCCGCCACACATAAGCCGCTATCATCAGCGATGGTGAGCTTGCCGCTGGCTTTGCCGTAGGCTTCCGCTTTGATGATGGCGTTGGCTTCGAACGTGGTGCCGGTTTCTTCAACGTCCAGTGTATGCAGGTCAATATCACGCAGGCTAATGAGCGTGACATCTAATTCTGCTAGTAGTTCTTGATATTCGCGCAATTTTCCAGCGTTGCCGGTTGCGATCAGGATTTCCATGTGATAAGCCCTCAGTTACAATCAGTAAGCTGTATAATACGGAGGACAACCCCAATGACCAACCCCAAACATTTACTCGATCAATTTGAAGCCCCTCCGAAGAAATCACTCGGTCAAAATTTCCTGCATGATCCTAACGCGGTTGAAAAGATCGTCAACACAGCGGAGATCATGCCGGATGATGTGGTGCTAGAGATTGGCCCCGGCACAGGCGCATTAACACAGGTCTTGGCGCAACGGGCGCGGCGCGTCTATAGCATCGAACTTGATGAGCGGATGCGCCCAATTTTAAACGCGCAAGTCGGGCAATATGACAATGTACATCTGATCTTTGACGATTTCCTCAAGGTCAATGTATCGGAGCTTGTCGGCGAACAATCGTTTAGAGTCGTTGCCAATGTGCCGTACTACATCACCAGTCCTATCTTGATGCACTTGTTCGAGGGGCGCGTGCGGCCTCGTTCTATTGTGATGACGATTCAGTTTGAGGTGGCCGAGCGCATCACCGCGACCCCGCCGGACATGAACCGCCTGGCAGTGGTCGCCCAATTTTACGGCCAACCGGAGATCATTACCAAGTTAAGCCCGGCTGTGTTCTGGCCGCGCCCAGATGTCGATAGCGCCGTAATCAAGATCGACATCTACGATGAGCCGCAAGTAGATGTGCCGGATGTCAAGCTGTTTTTCCGCGTGGTCAAAGCTGGGTTCAGCCAGAAGCGCAAACAGCTTAAAAACGCGGTGAGTGGTGGCCTGGCGATTAAGTCGCGGCTGGCGGGGGAGTTACTCGCCGTCGCCGGGATCGACCCGAAGCGCCGCGCCGAAACCTTGAATGTCGAAGAATGGGCGGCGTTGACCCGTGCATATGCGGCGCAATTGTAACGTTTGGCCGTTGTCTTGCGTATAATAAGGTAAATTATGGCGTATTTTACGGAGTCAAAACGATGATCCGTTTTCAAAAACGTAATGTGATCTGGTTGGGTTTGCTGGCGGTGTTGATGGCGTTGGTCGTCATCTCGCCGAACATTAACCCGGCGGTGCAAGCGGTATTGTTAGGCCTGTTCATCTTGGCGATGGTCGGTACAGTGGTGGGCGATGATGTGCGCCAACAGCTGTTATCGTCTGTGACTGACCGGGTATCGGGCAGTTCACGCCGGATGAGTCCGCAAGCGCGAGAAGCCCAAGAACGGGCACAATCGCGCAGCAGTTACTACAAGACCGACCTTGATATGATTGATGTCGGTGTGATCGTCTCTCAGATAGGGCCGGACGGCATGGTGATGCGGCGCACGCGCACCATCTCCAAAGATGATGATGGCGCACGTCCTTTTGTAACGGTCTTCATCCCACCGGAAGAGGCCGAGCGTAACGCGAATGTGGAATTTTCGTTCATCGATCAAAACGGCAAGGAGACCTTTAGCCATACGCAGCGCGTTTATCTGCGCGATGGTGAAATGAACATCCTCTCCGATCATCATCTGCCATTACACGGCAACGATGCAATTGCCGGAATAGGGGATTGGGATTTGCGCGTGTCGATTGACGGCATTTTGGTCGGCATTCACTCCTTTGGCTTGACGGCATCCTCTGAGGAGCGCCGCCGCCGGGTGAGTGGCAACACCTATTATGAAATGGGCGATGAAAGCCAAGCGCGGCAAGATCGCTTGACCGCCCGCGATTTATCCGCGCCGACGAGCTTGGAAGACTTATTACGCAATGATGACGATCAAAGAAGGCGCTAGTCATGAATATGTCGAACAATGAAAAGCTGATCGCGCTGTTTTTGGGGGTTGTGTTGGTCGCTGGCCTAGTGGAAAGCGCCCCCTGGCTGATCTTGCTGCTGATTATCGGCGGTATGGTGTACTATGCCAATGGCCGCGAAATGCCGGACTTTTTGCGCGGTGATGATGATTATGATGATGAAGAACAGCCCCGCCGCCGTCGGCAAGCTCCGTCATCCCGTCGCCGTCGCTCATCGTCATCATCGCGCCGCCGTCCGCCGAATGCGGATACCGTCCACGCCCACGCGCTAACCGCCGTGCAGAGTGCGGGCCGCGACCCGGATAAACTCTCTGTGCTGCCAGTGGATATTGGTCTATTAGCATTTAAAGATAACGATGAGCCGGTCTTACATCGCACTTGGCCGATAGAAGACGATAACGATTACATCCAACCGTTTGTACAGGTGCGTGTGCCGCAAGTAGCTGTTGGCAACGTCCGCTTTGAGATCACCGATGGCTACGGTCAAGCCGTGTTTGACCACCAAGAACGCTATAAGTTAGAACGCGGGCGCAACCTCGTTATCCCTTCAACGCGCCTACCGCTGCATGATGAGCAGTTCATGACGGGTAAATGGACGCTGCGCATTTATGCCGATGATCGCTTGATCGCCAATCATGCGTTCAACTGGGAAACACGCGAACAGGTCAACACGGTGCAAAGTCATATTGGCGAAGATGGCGAGATTAACAGCGAAATGCGGGCGGTGTTGGCCGCCAATCGTCTGGAACAGATGTCATTGGATGATCTACTCAGCGAGCAAGCAGACGTAAACAGCGATGACTCCCAGGTGCAACGCCGCCGTTAATTTTTGCGTCATGCCGTCGAATTCCGTATGATTTGCAGGAATGCAAACAGAACAGGAAGCAAACGATGGCACAGAAAATCTCGCACGCAATTGTCTTGCCGGATAGTGACTTTGCCGCTTGGCTCGACGCAACTAAAGTCTACACACAGGCGTTTGAACGGGTCGCCGTTGTCCGCTCGCCTGCTGGCAATGACCTCAACCGCTTTCGGAACGTGACAGCGGTCAAGGCGCAGCGCATCTGGCACAATGATGACCCCTTAGCCCATATCCGACGGGGATATCCGTTCGTGGTGCGTGTGGATGTCATTGACGCGACAACCCCCGCCGCGCTCCGGCAGGAACTCCAACAGCGCGTTATAGCCAATGATCGGTATGGTGAACGCCGTAACGACCCACGTCATATCTTTGATCGCTTTGTGATTGATTGGCCGACGGCTGCCCGGCCTGCGCGTATATTGCGCGGTTTTTCCGATAATAAAGACCGTGACCCGGATCTACACGAAGGGCTAGACATCACCGCGATGCCGGGCGAGTCAGTCAAGTTAGGGGCGGATGGTCAGGTGACGCATGTGCAGCCGACAAACGATAACCTCAACTACGGTGGTTATGTACAAGTTGCCTCGCAAACAGTGGATGAAGCCTACCTTGTGACCTATGCCGGTTTGAAAAATATCAAGGTGCAGCCAGGGCAAAGCGTGGCTATTGGCGATACTCTCGGCGAAGCCGTCAGCACGCAGATTAAGCTGATCGTACAACAGCCTAACGCCGGGGTCAGTGGGGTGTTTAAACTGCCCAATGTGGTTAACCCGCGTGATATGATCTACTGGCAGGGGATGCGCTTACGGTCGAATGTGCGTAAGCTGTTCATCCGTGACCGTGACGGGATGCACGGCGAGATTATCGGTGGGTTGGTGACGGGCGATACCATCGAGAGCGCCGAAGGGCACGGGCGCACGTTGGAAAAAGTCGGCGGCGAAGAATGGGTTAAATTGCGCTATCCCGGCGCGACCCAAGCATGGAGTTATGGCCGTTATCTGGATGCTTTCAGCGTAGATGACCCGGTTCAGGCAATCCCGGATGCTGCATTACCCGGCATGAACTTAGATTTTGATCATCCATTAGGCACACCAAACCCCATAGAACTTAAAAATTTAGGGTGGGTGCGGATGGTATACAACGTGTCCTTAAACCCCACCAAGCCACAAAATGACCCCGCACGATATGGCAATGTGGATCTCAATTTTACGTTTAATCGCTATCGGCCATTGCTGGATCAATACGTCGCGCAAGGCATTAAAATTATTCTGATTCTTACACATCAAACGTTTGGCGAAGGGCAAGGTTACGTCTGGCCGCAGATGAACACCGATCGCTGGCGTGACTTGACTGCTAAATATAAAGATGTCGTCGGGCGGATCGCCGCGCAATTCCGCGATACGGGCTTAATTTATGCTTATCAGATTTGGAACGAGCAAGATACAGACCCTTCACACGCCCGCGCCGCTGTGCCCATCCCCTCGCGTGATTACGCGCATTTGCTCTCAGAGTCGATCCGTGCCATTCGTAGCAATCACCCCGGCGCAAAGGTGATCACAGGCGGCCACAGCACCGGCCCCGGCGATGGCCTCAATTACATGCGCAATGTGTTGACGGCAATGCCATCGGGTATACGGCCTGATGGCATCGCCTTTCATCCTTATGGGCGCGGCGAGACGAGCAGCCGCTTTAGTCCTTTTGGCCCCTTGTCGGAGTCGGTGCGCTTGTGGGGCAGCTTGATGCCCGGCACCCCGCTTTGGATTACGGAATGGGGCATTCAGGATTTCCAGGGGAACGATAGCATCGCCCAAGAAGCGACCACCTACGCCGAAGGGTTTCTCAACATTCTAAAGACTCAATTCCCCGGCCAGATTGCGACGGCCTGCTGGTATGCTTGGGCGGATAGCATGGATAATGGCTATGGGTTGGTCAAGCGAAATGGGGAACGGCGACAACCGCTCTATGATTCGTTCCTGAAGTAACCCCACCCATACGGGTAGGGCGACAAACTATCAGCATTGGGGGGCGCGTTGCATAGCGTGTTTGTGGCATTCTATAGTTAACGCTAAAAATTGTTACAAACACGAGGCAACAATGTCTGATTTATTCAAGAATGTTTCAAACGCGCTGGCGGATACCGTAGACGCAACCGCGCCGGGTATCGTCCGCGTGGAAGGCCGCAAGCGGATGGGTGCTACAGGCATCGTCTGGGGTGATGGGCTTATCGTCACTGCCGATCATGTTGTCCGCCGGGATGACGGGGTGAAGCTCGGCCTGCCAGGGGGCGACATCGCGACCGCGACACTTGTAGGCCGCGACAAACACACCGATCTAGCGGTTTTGCGCACGGATGCGCAGCTCGCGCCGCTTAAGTTAGCATCCCCTGATGATGCGTTGCGCGTGGGGCATCTCGTCTTGGCGCTAGGCCGCCCCGGTGAGCAAGTCCAGGCGACGTTGGGCGTTGTCAGTGCCATCGGCTCCGGGCGAATGCAAGGCGCGGTGCAGACCGATGTCGTTATGTATCCGGGGTTTTCCGGCGGGCCGTTGGTGGATGCCGCCGGTTTGGTGCAAGGCATGAACACGTCGGGCTTTGCGCGTGGCGTGAGCGTTGCCATCAGCACCGCTACCATTATCAACGTCGTGGATATCTTGCTGGAACATGGCAAGATGCGCCAAGGGTTCCTGGGCATAGGAGCGCAGCCCGTCCGCCTGCCGGAAGCCACCGCCCAAGACCTAAAACAAGAGACCGGGTTAATTATCGTCTCTGTTGAGAACGATAGCCCCGCAGCCCAAGGCGGCATCGTTGTCGGTGATATTATCACCGCGCTGGATGGCGACTCCACGCCGCACCTTGATGCGCTGCTGATGAGCCTGACCGGGGAGCGTGTCGGTAAGGCCGTCCCGGTGACTTTAGTGCGCGGTGGTCAAGTGACCGAAGTCACGATCACCATAGGCGAACGCCAATAGAGAATAACGGGGTGGTGTATGGCCGCCACCCCTATTTTTAAGGACATCAACCCATGCTTAAACAATTGAGTGATGCAATGGCCGATACCCATGCCGCCGTGCGGCAATGTATCGTGCAGATTTTGGATACAAACGGCAGCATCGGTACGGGGACGGTTTGGCACGCGGATGGCTTAATTATCACGAACGCGCATGTCGTCTTGCGTCAGGATCGCCAGGGGCGCGTCAGTTCGCCCGCGCTGACGGTCGTCACAGCTAATCATACACGCTATACCGCGCAGGTGATCGCCACAGATACCGAAAACGATCTCGCTGCCTTAGCGATCAACACGCAGGACTTACCGACGTTCCACTTGGGCGATAGCGAAAACTTGCGCCCGGGGCAGTGGGTGATGGCGCTCGGCCATCCCTGGGGCGTGCGCGATGCGCTGACGGCGGGTGTCGTCATCGGCACCGGGGATAGCTTGCCAGAAATGCGCCCCGGTCGGGAGTGGATCGCCCTCAACTTGACGCTGCGCCCTGGGCATAGTGGCGGTGCATTAGTGGATACACAAGGCCGCTTGCTGGGCATCAACACCATGATTAGTGGGCCGGAGGTCGGCTTTGCGGTGCCGGTGCATGTGGTTAAAACTTTCCTAGAAAGCACGCTAGGGCGCAACATCAGCACGGCATTGGTCGTATAGGCTATAACGTAAGGCTGTTCCAAGAAAATAATGAGCTGTTCAGGAAAACGCCATTTTGCCCTCACCCTAAATCCCTCCCTCATGGAGAGGGACTTACAAAAGCGTTTTTCTCCCCCTCTCCCAGTGCCGAAGGCACGTTCGGGAGAGGGGGCGGGGGGTGAGGGCAAAGGTATCACCACATCACGAAGCGTTTATTCTCTGGAAAAGCCTAAGGCTGTATTATGTCGTGCGATATGCACTTTTACCGTCCACCACTGTTTTTCATCATACCGGGGATTATCCTCATGGTGATGATGGTCAAGTTTGGTTTTTTTCGTGTTGCCGCTGGTCTTCTTCCTGGTGGTAATGTCCGGCAAGCATCGTCATCACCATCGCTTTACGTTCCCGGAGAAGCAAAAACACTTTGAAAAGCGTAAAAACGATGCCAAACCGACATACATCCGTACCAGTGATGGTGAATGGTTGGAAGTCGTCGATAGCCCTGGTGATGGTAAGCTAATTGATACAGTCTAATTGACCAAACCCGCGTTATAATAAGGGGTGACTGCTCATCAAGCACGCGGATAAACGCGAGTTGACCAACACACTTGTCACGCGGCCAGCGACAGAAAAAGAAATACACACCCTTGGTTTAGACCACTTACTGGATAAACCGGGGTTTCGTGCGTCGATGCTGCGGGTGTGCGAATATCGTAACCGTATCATCAGCCGTGTTTTGATCGAGCAATTTGTGCTGCGCTATGGTAGCGTGGACTTTAAAGCGGCGGGCATCAGCAATATGCTGACCGAATTCCGCTTTCGAGGGTCAGGCTATGGCGAGCAGGTGATGCAAGATGCACTTGCTTACATCAGGGAACAGGGCGCACACTTGGCGCTGCTCAATGATACAACTGGCAATTACTTCAGCCGATTTGGGTTTGGCCCGGTGTGGCCGCAATACCGCGTGACCTTCGATACAGCGCAGACGGTAGATCTGCCGCAGACGGTGCATGTGCGCCAAGCACAGTATCCTGATATTCCGGCGATGGCGCGGTTATACGATCAATATTGGGGGGCACGGGTGACAGTCGTCCGTTACCCGGATTTATGGCGTTGGCGGGCGCATCATACCGGGTGGCATGTGCTGGTCGCCCTCAACGCACAGGATGACGTAATCGGTTACTTCGCCGCTGAGGACTATCATGCGCAGGCGGCGGAAGTTGTCGTGAGCAATGCACAAGCTGCACAAGCATTATTACACGCCATCGGGGAGAAGCACCAGCAGCGCGGCCACGCGCAGTTCACATGGCAATTGCCGCCCGATGATGTGCTACTGGCCTATATGCGCGAGAGCATCGATCTTCGCTTAGAGGCGACCTATCAGGCGCAAGGCGGCTGGATGGGGCGGTTAATTGACGTGCGCGGCTTGCTTGATATGCTGCTGCCGGAACTGCAAGCGCAAGCGGAAACCTTCATGCCGGATGTAAATGGGTTAATGTTGCGCCATGATGCCGACACGATACAAATTACGTTGGGCGATCATATGATGTGCGTTGGCTACCGTGATTTTGTGCAGGTGATGTTCGCGTCGTTATCGCCGGAGGCGCTCGGCCTGCGGGAAAACTTGCAGCCGGACGACATCACCTTGTTAAAGACGCTCTTTCCGCCGCGTGTGGCGGCTATTGCGCCCTGGGATATTTTTTAGGAGGCCGGACGATGTCCCGTTCCGCTGATGAAGAAAAAGCCTTAGCCGAAGCTATCGTCAACCAGACGAACCCTACACGCCCCCCGGAATTCAAATGGCAACCGAGTTCATTCTGGCAGATTTGGCTCGGCGCACTCAGTAAAACGCTTTATGCGTTCTTGGGTGGGTATATGTGGACGATTTTCGGTTCGTTGGGCTTGCGCTGGCTAGGCATGGAGTCTTGGCCGATTGTCGGCTTTACCAATTCGATTTTGCATCTCACCACCTTGTTTGCGTTCCCGGCCTTGCTGCTGGCGCTGATCTTCCGGCGCTTGTTTTTGGCCGCTGGCTTGATGATTATCGCCGGGGTATGGATTGTGTGGTTTGGTGGGCATCTATTGCCTAAATCCGTCGCCCCGGCAGACCCGGACGCGCCACGCCTCACCGTGATGACATACAATCTGCTGTATACCAACACCGATTATGACGCGATGGTTGCGACTATCCAAGCTGCTGACCCTGATATTTTGCTGTTACAAGAATTAGATACACCCAAAGCGGAAATGCTCATGGCACGGTTGGAGTATCCGCATCAAGCCTTAGCGGATGGTGGTGTGCGCGGTGTGGGCGTGCTCAGTCGCTATCCATTGCTAGATGTTGAAACGCTTGATCTCACGTTTAAGCATCAACGGCTTTTGGTTGATTTCGATGGCGATATGTCGTTGGTCGTCTATAACGTGCATCCGCCAACGCCGTTTGGCCCGGATGGGTTTAGCCGCCGGGATGCAGAGGTTGATCTGCTGTATGAGCGGGCACAGGCGGATGCTGAACGTTATGATGTGATCTTCGCCGGGGACTTTAACCTGACGGAACTTGCGGAAAAATACGCGCTGATCCGCACACACTTTGACGATGCTTATAGCAGTGTGGGGCAGGGCTTAGGCTGGACATATGCGTTAGCCGGGCGCATCAGCCTTGCGCGGATTGACTATATCTTCTACGCCGGGGGCTTGCGCCCGCTGGCGGTCGATGTGCTGGATCGCTCCGGCTCCGACCATGCGCCGATTTATGCTGATTTTGTGTTCGAAGCGCCCTAAAAGCGTTCGTGCAGGTGTGGCTTTTGTGGCGAAAACAGGGCGCGTAAGGTCGCGCACGTTGTCGCTGTCAAGTTGCCCCAACCGCGCAAAGTAAATTCTGCCGGGTCGTGTGTGCCATAGACTAATGCGCTGAGGCCATGAATGGTCAAATGATCTGCGTCTTCGTCTTCTTCAATCGTGGTGACGGTCAACGTGCCCTCTGTGGCTTCTAACCGGAATGTGCCGTTGTTCCAATTGCATAGGGTATCGCTCAGGGTGAATGTGGCTTCTCCCGCAGCGGCCACAGGCAAGCCGTTAAGCTGCATAATATCTACTACGCGCCCCATTGGGCCGATCGTCTGCCGAAAATCCGGGTTCATGTCTGCTAGCCAGGTATCCGGTTGCTCGGATGCTGCAAGTTGAATCTCAATAGATTTCACTTGATCGATATGCAACGCCAGCCATTCCAGTAACTTATAGCGTCCCATCGGCTCGGTATAGTAAAAGTGATAGGCAGAGAGGATTTCGCGCTTATTATGGATGCGGTAGAGCATCGCGCCGATGACGCGCCCGTCTAACTCCACCAGCACTTGCCAGCTACTATTGCGCGAGGACATCAACTCGACCGCTGCGCCGTCAAACCTGCCGAAGCCGTGCCAATTTACTTGGAGTTGCTGTAGAAACTCGTGATAGGCCGCAAAGCCTTGCTTATAAAGCTGCATTTTGAACTCGCCTTCAAGCGGCAAGGCGAACACCCGGCGCAAGTTCTCCGGTTGCACGATGACCTTGCGTGCTTGGGGGAAGGCGGCGTAGCCCATACGCGCATAGAATGATTCGCGGAAGGGATATAACGTAGACAACACACCGCCGGCTTCGCGGGTATCGGCCAAGAGATGCGCCATCAGTTGGTGCGCATATCCCCGCCGCCGGAAAGCCGGTAGCACGCCGACGTTCCACACCCCCCACACAGGATATATGGCTCCGCGTACATTTTGCGTCATGGGGCGGTTGCCTGCTGTGGCGATGGGGTCGCCGTCCAAATACAAGGCGAAGTAATGATCGTCTTCCAGGTAATTGGCGGTTTGTTCCATTGCCAAAATAGAGATGGGGGGCGGGGTATCGCTGGCGAAAGCATACCCTGCTATGCTCTGGCGAATTTGGCTCAGTTCGTAGCCGGTCACACGGCGAATGCTAATCTCGGTCATGAGTCCACCTGTACAAATGTCACTAGAGCGACGTTTTCGTCGCACGAATCACGGGTGAAAATCAGAAACGGCTCTGATAGCGGGTTGCGGTCTTCGTCAAATATTTGAATGGTATATTGGCGCTCACGCGGGGAACTGCCGAGGCGTTGCTCGAACCCTCCGGGGCCGCGCTCCGGGGCGGAGCCGCTCAAGAATTCAATATTGAGCAAGTCCGGCTCATCGAAGTCGGTCACACGCAGCAAATAGCCATCCAAGCCGCGCCCTGTGATAGTTTCCACTTCTCCGGCGATGCTGGCCCAATTACAGCCGCGTCCGTTGGTGTTGTTGCGATACTGCACACCTTCATCCGAGAGGGTAAAGGTGACTTGGGGCGCGGTAACGGTCGGCGGTGGGGTAAAGGTCGCTTGGGGTAGGGGTGTGGGTGATGCGCCTACTGTTGGAATGATGGTCGGTTGGCTGGCAGTGCGGGTTAACTCCGCTTGATAGGCAGCGATAGCGACGACATCGGGTGTTTCGCTCACTTTGACGAACGGTGTCGCCGGGGGCAACGGGTTAAGGTTGCTTTGCGGGTTGTTCCAAATGATGGCAAACGCACCACATAAGCCCACTGTCCCCAACATAAACAGCAAAGCGAGAATGTTATGCCGCCAATCCCCGCCTTGGTGTGGGGCAACAGCGGCCAAGCGTCCCGCTGCCGGTTGCTGCTGTGGGGTGTCGTCTACCGGGTTAATCGGCGGGAAGCGTTCGGCGGTGTCGCGTTGCTGTTCGGGTGGCGGTAGCGGCTCCAACTGAACGACTTCAGCGGCGAGGACGGCTAAATCCTCCGGCAAATCTGCGTCATCAGCCAAGGGTGCGGGTTTATCGAGTTGTCGCTTGCGATCTTTAGCCCCTACGCGCCGCACAGATGGCGCTTGGTCGTCCTGCTCTGGCATAGGTCTAGCCGCGCTCCCGTGTTTGGATAAAGCGAACGACGGCGACGTTCGCGTTGCAATCCTGCGGGAATGTGACGCTCACCGGGGCGGAAATCGGCGTGCCGCCGAGTGATTCAAGCTGCACGAGATACGACTCCGACGTGATGAAGTCGCTCACTTTGACTTCCCAACCGGATGTTGGATCATAGAACGAGTTGGAGCCGGTCTCCACACGTATACTAAATGTACTGGTTTGGTTATAAACATGGATGCGGTAACGCTCAGGTGTCGAGCCGCCGTTGAGACCTAGCACGAACCCGGCCACGCTCTGCCATGCACACCCGGAGATATTCGCCGTGTTCGGGCGGAATTCCACCTCGCCGCGTTGCTCGAACAAGAACGGGCTTAAGGTCGGCAATGGCGTAGGGGAGGGACCGGTCGGTGTCGGTGTCGGTGTCGGTGACGATGTGACGGTCGGCGTGGGTGAGACGGACGGCGTAAAGGTGATCGACGGTGTGGGTGTGATCGATTGTGTCGGCGTGACGGATGGCGTATCCGATGGCGCGATGGTCGGCGTTAGCGTTAAGGTGAGCGTTGGCGTGTTGGTCGGCGTTAATGATGGGATGGCCGTTTCCGATGGTGTCGGTGAAAGCGTATCGGACGGCGTAGGCGAGATAAAGCGCGTAGGTAAAGCGACGGTGACTTCCGGTTCTGGTTCTTGTGTGGCGAGCATCACCACGACGAAGATCACCATGCCGATCGTCAAAAGTAGGAACAAAAAACTAATTGCGTTGTATATGGCAGCACCAGAGCGTGACATTGCGTTATCCTGTAACCAGTAAGACGATAACAATAATCACCCAAATAACGGATAGGGTGACGAAAACAAGCGAGATGGTGTTATAGATGCGGGCATTGCCTCGACTCATGGTGATGCCTCCTGATACTAGGCGTAAATATAGCGTTCGATAACGGCAGCGTCGATTTGCGTTTGCAGCCATTCTTGGAAAATGTCATAACCACGCTGTGCCATCTCTTGTGGGGTGGCGGGGCGCTGCTCAATCGCCAATGTCTGCACGACATGCCAGCCTAAGATCGTCTCGATGGGTTGGCTGTATACTCCCGATTGGAGCATAAGCGCTTGTTCGCCCAGTTCAGGCACGATGAGATCGCTCGGCACAATCCACGCGCCGTTTTCGCCCAGGTTGCCCCCGGTAGAACGTGTCGTTTCGTCCAGGGATGTTGTTGAGGCGACAGCGGCGAAGTCTTCGCCGTTGAGCAGACGTTGCAGCACGGCTTGGGCTTCGGCTTCGGTTGCGACGAGAATATGCCGTGCTTGGACTTGTTGCACGCTGAAGCTATCCATGATGACGACGCGCTCTTGTACGCCTTGTGTGACCAAAACGTCATATGTCGCCTTGCGGAATTGTGCTTCATCTTCAAACCCGTTGAGCAAGAGCCATTCTTGCCACTCGGCATCGTCCGGGACGATCTCGCGCATGGCTTGCACTTCCGCGTCGATGTCGGCTTCGGTTACAGCCACGCCCATAGTCAAGGCGGCTTGGTTGATAACCGCTTGCTCAATCAGGCGGTTAAGTTCGGCTTCTGCCATCATATCATAGGCGGCAATGTCGCCAGTAGGCAGTGGGTTGCGGGCTAAAGCATGTTGAAATTCCGTCAAGGTGATCGGCTCACCATTGACGCTGGCGACAATTTGCTCACCCTCGTCGGTTAATGGGAGCGCCGTATCCCCGGAGTCGTCTTGTGCTGCCGCCCAGGGGATAGCCAATAGAAATAGGGCGATCAGCGTGATGCGTGTCAGGTTTTTCAATATTTTACTCTTTAGGTACGATACAAATACACTGACGTTATTATGCTATTCTATGGCAGTCCTAGCAAGTCTGCGCACGTTCATTGATTTAGAATTAAAAATCCTGTATTCTGAATAATTTGCAGATTACGGCGGATAGACACGCTTTAGGCTATATCATCCGTAACCTCATCAGCAATGCGATCAAATATTAACTAGATGGCGGTAAAATTGAGTGTATGTTGTCGCACACCAATAACGCGGTCATCTTCAGCGTGAGAGATGAGGGCATTGGTATTCCATTAGAGGCGATCCCGCATGTGTTCAAACCGTACTGGCGGGCAGATAACGTCTCGCATATGCAAGGGACAGGGCTGGGTTTGGCGATTGTCAAACATTATGTGGATTTACACGGCGGTACGATCTATTGTCATAGCAAAGAAGGCGAAGGCACGACGTTTACGGTGAATTTGCCAGTACGAGAAGCGGCCAACACCGCTTGATGTTACAATAGAGCCTGTATCTGGCAGCAGGGAGACAAGACACATGCCAAATTGGGAGTCTTTTGATTCGTTTTTGAGAGAGGCGGAAGCCGCACATATTGATGATCGGCAAACGATCGTTGATGCGCTCATCCGTGAACGCATGGACTGGCCTTGGGTGCAGGGGGAACAAGCAACGTTCATCTATGTGAGTATGGGCGCGAAAAGTGTCGCGCTTAACTTGGACACGATCAACGCTGACCCGCCATTTGCCCCGATGCAAAAGCTCGAAGGCACGACTCTATGGCATGTCACGCGGCAATTTGCCGAGGATGACTTGCTCGATTATATGCTGGCCATTGATGACCCCATGACCCCATTAGCGCAAGAGCGCGATGTTGTTGGGCGCATTAGCCGTCACTGGCGCATCGACCCGCTCAACACAATGCGGATGCACACCGCACAAATGGACGTTTCCGTCTTGCGCATGACCGATGCGCGGCTTTTCCCGGATTGGGCGAAGTTCCAGCGGGTGCCACGCGGCAAGGTGACCGAACACAGCATTAACAGTGGACAACTGCGCTTTGCAGGGCGTAAAGTGTGGGTGTATACGCCGCCCGGTTACGATGAATCTGGCGCTGATTATCCGATGTTGATCTTGCAGGATGGGCAGTGGGGCATAGGCCCTTTGCAGATCCCGCAGATCGCGGATGCGTTGATAAAACACCAGCGGATGCAACCGATTGTCATCGCTATGGTGCAAAGCGGCGACCAAAAAGATCGCATCAAGACCTTTGTGAGCAACGACAAGCATTATGCGTTTGTGCTGACGGAACTTTTACCGTTCTTGCAGACGCAATATCGCATTGATGCGACGAACTTAGGCATTGGTGGGGTCGCTGTCGGCGCGATTGCGGCGGCACATGCTGCGCTTAAAAACCCGGCCATCTTCAGCCATTTGATCCTCATGTCGCCCCCGTTAGGGCGGGGTATCGCGCAGGAAAAATTGCGCGAATATGTCGGACGCTTTGAGACTGCGCCGCTCTTGCCTAAGCGCATATTCCAGTCGGTCGGGCGCTACGAGACGCGCAGCCGCTTTTACCTCCCGGCGCAATTGCTCAACCGCATTTTGACGCAACGCGATGATGTCGATTACCAATATGTGGAAGTCGGCAGCGGGCATGGCTTGGTCGCCTTCCGTAGTCTATTGCCGGAGGCGATGTCCTGGGTATTCCCTGGCGCTGCCTGGGACTAACAGGGCCTATCTTCTGTCTAACCAACGCCCGTTGTTACAGCGGGCGTTTTTATTCGGCCAATGCCTCAATCGTCCATGTGATGTCATACATATAAAATTCGCCCGGCGCTAACGTGATGTCATAGCGGTGAAGCACGATTGCGCCTTGATGCACACGTTCAAAACCGCCTTCGCTGATGGTCACCGGGGCCAATGGGAAGCGCCATATTATGCAGGGTTGGCTCAGGGTTGCGTGGATGCTAAAGCCACGAATGCGTGTATCAATGACATAACCGCTTATGTCATCATGTGTGCAGACATGGCCCAGGTTGCCGCGTGTATCGTCAATGGTGATGCCGCACAGGTCACTATCCCCGCCATCTAAGCCGAACGCTGCTTCCATGCCATAGCATAAGGTGATTGGGGCATCGCTGGTATTGGTCAAGGTGTAATCAACGCGCAAGGTACGGTCGCCATTGCTCACGGTGAATTGCTTTTCCACGCGCAATGATTGCCCGTTAACGTTGCCGTCCCGGTGTAAATGTGCCGTGACTGCTTCCGGTTGTTGTTGGGTGAGCGTTGCATCATAGGCTTTGTGGACAAAATCGCCTAATTCGCTGTATGTCGCTTTGTAAAAATCGTCAATCGCTGTGCCTGTGGGGAAGAAGTGGTCGATTAAAGTGCCGCGTCGGTGTTGATCGACGATGATATGCTCGGTTAAATTCGGGCTTTTAGCGCGGATTTGATGCGGCGCGGGGTGATCCCAATCTTGCATATCCGGTGTGACGATGTTGCCGTTTGCGGCGGCTTCCTGCAAGGTTTCGTGGTAGGCTTCCGCATGACGTGTGATGATGTTGAGTAAGTTGTAACGGCTGGGGATGTCGTCCCATTCGATGATCGTGCCGCCGTGCGCTGCGTCGATGATGAGGCTAAAGGGTTGGCTGTTAATCAGCAATTCGTTGAGTCCGTCCGCGTCGAAGTCGCGCCATTCGGCTTCGGTGGTATTGCCTAGTAGCAGCGCCTCCGCGTTTAAAATATTGGTGTAATTCGCGGCGCGGATGTGATAGAGGTAAATGCCGCCGAACACACCATGCCAATAGGCGCAGTTGCATTGTGCCGCCCAGATGTAATCTAAGGCTTGGTTGGCAAGTTCTCCGCTGAGGCGGTCACGCAGCCGGCGACCTGTATAGAGGCCACGTTTTTGCATATGGTTGACTTCCGGGTACTTGGCTAAGAAGTTGCGCCAAAAGCCCCCGCGCAAAAAGTCGCGGATGGTGTGCAGGTTTTTATCATCGGCCTTGTAATCCGCGGCGATGACATCTGTATCCAGGGTGCGCCGCACCCGCTGGAAGCGTGCGCTGGTTTCCGCTGGTAGCGCCCATTGCGACATTTCAATATAAGAGGCTGTCGGCAGGTAGGCGCGGCCCAGTGAGGGATTGTCTTGGGTGTAGGCGGCGGGCGTTGTCATCTTTAGCCAATCTCTAGCTTGGGCTAGCGCGTCAAAGAACGCATCCATCCAGCCGTTTTCCCAACAATGGGCGAACGACCCCGGCCATAATCCGAACTTTTCGCCGTCATCGCCCATGACGATCAGCGCGTTTTCCGGACGGTTGGGGGTATCATAGAGCGCCCGTAGATGCGCCATCACATCGTCTACGGTACTGGTGGGGATCATATAGCGCATTTGCTGCGATGCCGGGATAAGTGCCACGCGGTTATTTTGATCTTCGGTCAAGTAGTAGCCGTACAGATCGGCATCACCAAAACCGGCGTAATGAAAATGGGTGTCATCTACGATGACGTATCGTAACCCGGCTTGGGCGATGGGCGTGGCGAGTTGTGGCTCCCAGACGCGCTCTGCCAGCCACATCCCCGCCGGGGATACGCCAAAATCGGCTTCGATCGCGTCGCTCAGTTTGCGCAATTGCCCGTGTTTATCGGCATCGTTGAGCATGACCAAAATTGGCTCGTAGTAAGCGCCGCCGATGATCTCCAGTTGGCCGCGTGTAACCAACACTTGGAGTCGCTCATACAAGGCGGGCTGATGGATAAGCAGCCAATCGCGCAGGCTCCCGCTGAAGTGCATGGCCGCTTTAACCTGGGGGTGCCGTTCCATGAGTTCCACCAGCTTAACGTAGGCCATATCATAGGCGGCTTGAAACACGTCGTCAAAGTTGCCCACTGGCTGATGATTATGGAAGATCAGCGCAAGATTGATTTTGTCGCGCATGGCTGTATCCTTATCGTGTATACTACTGTAAGCTACCCATTATAGAGGTATCCGACACGTATGACGACGACATTTTATATCTTTCATGGTGATGACGAACTGAGCGTTGATGAAACAGTGCGCAATCTCCGCGCTGAGATGGGCGATAGCACCGAAGCCGATATGAACATCACCGAACTGGATGGCACCCAAGCCAGCGTGCCGGAGATTATCAGCGCAGCGTCTTCGTATCCGTTTCTGTCGGATAAGCGCATGGTCATTGTGCGCGGGTTGCTCGGTTGGCTGACGCGCAAAGGCGCGGGCAAAGTCGGCAAGGATGCGCTGGCACGCCTTGAAGAAGATTTGCCCAACTTGCCGGATTATACGCGCTTGCTCTTGGTGGAGCGAGGGGCGGTTAAGGCCAATAACAAAATTCTCAAACTGGCGCAAAGCCACGAGCGCGGCCTCGTCCGCGTCTTTGATGCGCCCAAAGACCCCACCGATTGGATCATCAAACGGGCGAAAAACACGTACAACACCACTATGGATAGCCGGGCAGCGGTGGCCTTGGCCGCTGTC
>DAOTTT010000236.1:0-3841 GCA_034437635.1 Anaerolineae bacterium
CCATCGCTAACCTGGATGTGCTGTTCCAACGGGTGAAAGATGTCGCCTATAAGGTTGCGGACGGCACCGCCCAACTCGGTATCACCGGGCTGGATGTCGTCGAGGAATATGGTAACGATGAACTCATTGTCATTCACCCGGCGCTCGGTTATGGGCATTGTTCGCTCATCGTCGCCGTGCCGGAGTCGTGGATTGATGTATCCATCATGGCTGACCTTGTGGATGTCGCGCTTGATCTGCGCGAGGAAAAGCGGCGCAACTTGCGCATTGCTACAACTTATACGAATTTGACCCGGCGCTTTTTACACGCCAACGGCATTCATCACTTTACGCTGGTCAAGGCGGAGGGCGCGATTGAAGTCGCACCGACGATCGGTTATGCCGATGTCGTGGTTGACCTCACGCAGACGGGCACCACTCTACGCGAGAACCATCTGCGCCCAGTGCCGGATGGCGTAATCATAGAGTCGCAAGCGTGCCTTGTAGGGAACAAAACCGCACTCAAACAAAACCCCGCCTTGATGGACACTATCCATATAATGCTGGAGAACATCGACGCGGCCTTACAAGGCAAGCAATATGCACAGCTTACCGTCAACATTCGCGGCGACAACGCGCAGGAAGTCGGGCAAAAAGTGGTCAATAATCCACTAACTGCCGGGCTTTTGGGGCCAACCATCGCGCCGATTTATAGCCCATACGGCAACAGCCATGATGAAAAATGGTTCACCGCGACGATCACACTCCGCAAAAAGAACATTCTCTCCGCTGTGAATTACCTACGCGAGATCGGCGGCACACAGATCGTCGTACAAGCGGTGAATTACGTCTTTATGGAAGAATCACCGACATATAAAGATCTGCTCCACCGTCTTTAATCTTGGAAGAAACCGAAGTCGAGGTAAAAATACCCATCTTCGGTTTCGCCATGATCTTTAAAGACGAAAACTTGCTTGTTCATGCGCTTGAGACGCTTTTTAAGCGTGTTCCATTGGGATTTACTCGGTTTACTACGATCTTCTGCCAAAACGAAGAAATTCGGGTCAAAAACGGCGCGAAAGTGATGGTCGGGATAACTATGCAAACGGATTAACGCGATCATGTCGCCGCGTGTTAACGCTGTGCGGATAAAGCGTTCTGCTTCTTGTTTGCTCGTTGTTTTAAAGGTCGGTAATTGGCCGCTCATAAGGCTTGCTCCACTTCATCAAGTACAGTATCAATCAAGCTACGTTTGGTTTGGCTATCCCCGCCCATCTCAACCGCCATCGTCAATCCAAGTAGGCTAATTTCCGGTGAGAAACGCTTGTTATCGGCCAAGTTCAAGGTGAGGAACGGGCAACAGAATAACGCCGCTTTGATATAAGTACGCCAATCATCACGCAGTAAATTTTTTTCTTGCAATATACGCGCAATCGGAATCAATGTGCGCTCAACTTTACTCCGCAAAAACATATGACGCAAAGGCGGCAAATCATAATCATGCTTGACCATAATCATATTGTCGTCATACGTCATGTGGATGGTCAATTGCTTTTGCTTGACCACTGGATAGTACATCCACATCGCAAAAACATTATGAAACAATGGTTTGACGAGATCCAGTAACGGATGATGACGGCCAGCAAAGGCCGGGTCAAAATAGAGCAAACCATCTTGCTGGAAAAAGACGTTGCCGTTATGCGCATCACCATGACCGATGATGCTAGGCGTATCAACCTCCGGCGCAAGGATGTGCACGGCATGGCTGATGATGTCGTTGAGCGTTTCATCGTAGATCTGCCCATTAATCGACCAGCGCCGCTGGCGCACCTGCTTTAAGTCCATCGCACCGACAGGCAAATAGATATTGGGACATTCGCCATCTTCACCGGGGAGTGGCCCATAGAAGCGGTGCAAGCGCCCGCGCACTAAGCGATGATGAAACAATTGATGGATCGGCGCTTGGGCGGCATCTTGCGCAGTTTGCATTTCCAGCGTTCGCTTGTAAATCGCTAGCAGATCATCATCAGCGGCATTTTGTGCTCGTGTCAGTGCGTCTAAACTGGTGGTATCATCGCCCTGCTCGATTGCCCATACAAGGTCAAACACAGACGGCGATTCGATCACCTCGTAAATGAGCAGATGTTGCCCGGCTTGGGTGGAACTGTGAATCGGTTGAATAACCGGGTAGCCTGTTTCCGCTAAAAGTGAGGCGTTGTAATACTCATCAATGACGTTATCTTCTTCGGTGTGTGTCTTGAAGAATTTCCGTTCGCCGCTTGCCAAGGTGATAAAGCCATTGAATGAATTTAAGGAAATCGCCTGCGGGCGTAGCTCACAGGCGACCACATCCAGCGGGAATACGCTGTCGATGAAGCCGAGCAAAAGACGCTCGGCCTCGACCTTATCCGTAAATTGAAGCGTTTGAATGCGTTGCAGCAAGCTCACTAGTTCTCAATCCCCAAAATTTCGTTACGCTTACGGATAGCCATTGCGTGCGCGGGGAAGCCCTCATAATCCGCCAAGAGCGCGACCGCTTTTTGTAAGCTCTCATAGCCCTCGCGGGAGAGATAGCCGATGCCGCTCCGCTTGAGAAAATCCCAAACGCTCACGCTGGAAAAGCTCCGCGCAAAGCCGCCCGTCGGCAAGATCGCGTTTAGGCCAAGCGCATAATTAGCCGTTGGGATTGGTGTAATCGGCCCTAGCAGAATTTCCCCGGCATTTTTGAGCTTATTCAAAGTGATAAACGGTTCATCAACGATGACTTCCAGGTGTTCGGGCGCATAATCGTTCACAAACTGCACGGACTCGGCCAAGCTGTTAGTGAGCATCACGCCGCCATAATTGCTCAAAACGGTGTTGATAAAGTTCTGCCGCCACTCCGGGAGTTCTGCGATATACTTTGGCAAGTATTCCATCGCGGCATCAGCGACTTCCGGGCTGTGAGTTACCAGCAACGCGGCGGAGTCGGGGCCGTGTTCGGCTTCAACGAGCAAATCCAGCGCCACTAAGCGCGGGTCGGCGTTTTCATCCGCCAGGATAATCGACTCGCTAGGGCCAGCGGGCAAGCCTACGTCAATTGTGCCATACAGCAGCCGCTTCGCCGCAGAGACATAACTGCTCCCCGGCCCGATGACCTTATCGACCTTGGGCACCGTCTGCGTGCCATACGCAACGGCGGCAATAGCCTGCATCCCACCGATGGCGTAAACCTCATCCACCCCGGCGATCTCCGCCGCGACCAAAGACGCAGCATCCGCTTTACCCTCTGGCGTGGGCGGCGTAACGACGATAATCTTCTCTACCCCGGCCACCTTTGCCGGGGTCGCCAGCATGAGCATCACCGACGGAAAAGCACCCTTACCGCGTGGAACATACAGCGCGGCACTCGTCACCGGCGTGATCTTCTCCCCGGCCATAATGCCCGGCTTAACTTCCATAAACCACATCGGCTCTGGCATTTGCTCCTCGTGGAAGCGCCGGATGTTGTCGTGTGCGAGTTTGATCGCATCAATAACCGCCGCGCTGACCTGTTTGTGGGCCGCAGCGAAATCTTCCGGCGTTGCACGGATCATCTCGGCTGTGTAATTCTCTGCATCAAATTTGCGCGTATAAGCGACGACGGCCTCATCGCCTTCGGTACGCACGCGCTCGACAACCTCTTGCGCAGTCGGCAGTAAATCGCTGATGTCCTGTTCTGCACGGCGCATAATCTTCGCCCGTTGCATGTCCGTCAGTTCGTTGAGCTTCCAATACTGTATCATTTTGCCTTATGACCTTACTTGTGAAATCAGACGCAATTGTAACAAAAAAGGGCGTAGGATACAGCCCACGCCCTTTAACCATTCTTGGTTTTCTCAGC
>DAOTTT010000237.1:0-11916 GCA_034437635.1 Anaerolineae bacterium
CTCAGACTGTTTAACCACTGACCGCAGTGGTCGGAGCTGGAGCGTCACCCCGACGTGCCTATGTATTCGCCCGTAACGTAGCCCTTGCCCTTCGGCATGGTCAACATGGGCTTACGGTTTCCCGCAAGCCACCCGCTTCAGCGGGTGGTCGTTGACTCTCTCCTTTGCTGTACGTTGTATGGGCGAAACCGTTTTATCGAAAACATCATGAATTCAGAGCGCAATCGCTAAAGTGTGTTAGAATAAGGCTCTAAAGATCATTTAAAATAAGTTCGCCCACATTCATGTTATATCCTGATCTGATTAAATCTGGCCCAGGGCCTCGTTTAGCATTTATTGAGAAAGCAGATGATAAGCTCATCGCAGAAACGCTGATCGCCTTTGCGAATACCGAAGGCGGTACGATTGTCATTGGCGTGGATGCGCACGGTAAACCCACCGATAAACGGATTGAAGTTGATGAACTCGAGACGGCGCTCAAGGCCGCAGAATCCCTCTGTAATCCGATTGTTGCATCCGGCAACTGGGAAGAAATGATCGTACCAGATAAGGCCAAGTCATCCGCTAAGGGTAAAAAGACAAAAGATGATAAGAAAGAAAAGATAGAAGCAACCGCATCAGCAAAAGCGGAAAAGACATCCGGCGAGAAGCTAGAGCTTAAATCTGAAGAGGCCAAGCCAACAGTGCCCGATGACGCGGATGATGCGACAGTAGAAGATGACAATACACCGACAGTCTACACGTTACGCATCCCCCGTAGCTTAGAGCTACATGCGCTCACAGATGGACGAGTTTTGATCCGCAGTGGTGCGAAAAATCGTCCGCTTGGGGGGCAAGAGATCCTGCGGCTCGCCAGCACCAAGACCACCGGCGATTTTGAATCTGAGACGGTGCCAGGCATCACCAAAGATGACTTTAGCCAGAAGATGATCGAAGAATATCTTGCCAAACGTGCGGAGCGCACCAAGCGCCCATATAATGGCAAGCTAGACGAACTCCTGAAAGAGATTGGCGCTGTTTCGCCCGATGGCAAACCGACGATTAGCGGCGTACTGTTATTCTGCGAGTATCCACAGCAATGGATACCTCAATCAAGCGTGGTCTTTGCCAAGTTTGTCGGCAAAACACCGCGTGGAGAAAGCGGACTCGCCGGGTACACCCGCCGCGAAGAGTTAACCGGCCCGCTGCCCCGCCTCATTGAAGGGGCATGGAATCTCATTTGGAGCGAGATGGCCGTCAGTGCCGTTGTGAAGGGCTTAGAGCGCGAAGAAAAGCTCGAATACCCGCAGTTTGCCGTGCGCGAAGCGATTGTTAATGCTATTTGCCACCGTGATTATCGCCTGAAGGGTCGCCGCATTGAAATTCGCATGTATAGCGACCGCTTAGAAGTTATCTCGCCCGGTGGCTTACCTGGGTTTATCACCGTAGAAAACATAAAGGATGAGCATTTCAGCCGCAACCCGCGTGTTGTCAACGGCTTGTTCCAGTGGGGGTATATCGAAGAACTCGGCCTCGGCATTGATCGTATGATCGAAGTCATGAAGCAAGCAGGGCATCAGCCGCCGACGTTCGACGCACGGCCTTATAGCTTTGCCGTAACGCTCTTTAATGCCCGCAAGCAACAACCACCGCCGGAATGGGTACGTAACACTAATCATCGGCAAACCCGTGCGTTACAATATCTACGTGAACATGGTTCAATCACAAACCGTGAGTACCGCCAAATTTGCCAGGGCGTTTCCGCAGAGACTCTCCGTTTGGATTTGGTTGATATGGTAGAAAAAGGTATTCTGGTAAAGGTTGGTTCGAAAAAGGGCACACATTATATACTTAAATAGCCCTGCCTGAAGAAGGCATACATACGAATGAACGCGATCATAAGCATGACCAAGCTTATATTTATCGCTGCGATCCCAAGTATTTTATTCTTTATTCGGACGCGGCGCACAACCCGAAATGATACATTTATCGCACTTGCAGCCACCGGTGCGACAATGGCACTTGCTATATTGAGCTACTTCCTACCGGACGATCTGCTCATCGCAGAGCGCATCACACGCGGTTCCGTCATTATCATGACACTCATCCTCGTGCTGATGGCTTCTGGCAGCTTGACATTACTGGACATCAGCGCCCCGGATAAGCGCCAATCGCGCATTCGCATCTGGCTTGGCCTCAACGGATTATGGTTCTTGGCCTTCGCCGTGAGCGTGTTTGTCGGGGGTCAAGCCATAGCAGGCAACAGCCAATGGGTCGTTGACGCATTTAATAATCCTGATGCCTCAATCTATGTCGCAGTCATCGGTTTTATGTTGCTGGCAGGTAGTTTAGCGGTCTTTACTATCTGGTTGTTCTTCCGCACGCGCCTACCGGAATTCGCCAATCGTGTCTTGTTTTGGGTTGTTGTGAGCGGCGGGTTAAGCTTCGGCACATTAATTGCCAGTAGTGGCAACCCCAATATCGCGTTATCGGGCTTTAGCATTATGCTGCTTGCCTTTGCCGGAGCCGCTTATGGCCTTGTCCATCATCAAGTTGGAGAGGTCAGCAAAGGGCTTATCATCGCTGTCCGGTTGATGATTTTCGTGCTAATTGGCGCAACGATTACGCTAGGCGCGTTAATCGTCGCGGAACGTACAACATTCGCCACGCTCAACGACCGGATTATTGGATTATCCCTATTGGCAATCGGTACAGCGGTTTTGTTTGTTCCCTTGCGCCAACTATCCGTTTACATAATCAATCGGTTTGCCCAAAACGAAGGCTTTGACTCCGCTCAGATCACCCGCGAATATAGCCAGCTCATCGCGGAAGTGATCGAACTGGATACGCTCGTGCCCTCCGCAACAGCGACCCTCAACAAATTGTTGAAGATTGAGAACAGTTGCATTTTGCTGCTCAACCAAACGTTGGAAGACAGCATTGTGCTCTTGGTGATGAACCCGAGCGGCAATAACGATCGTACTAGCGGCACAATCTCGTTATATAGTGCTTTTTACGAGACATTAGCCAAAGACCGTAAGCCACTTTCCCAATTTGACATCGAGTTTTCCCCCAAATATACCGACATTAAAGATACAGAGCGCGATTTCTTCCGCAGCTTGCATATGAGTGCCTACGCGCCCATCACATTAGATGCTACGATGATCGGCATTCTCGCGGTAGGGTCCAAGAAGAATGATACCGCCTACTATCAGAGTGATCTTGATCTTTTAATGACACTGGCACAACAAACAGGGGTTGCCTTGCGCAATGCCCGCTTGGTAGAAGATCTACAGCATCTCAATAAAAGCACACGCACACTCAACGAAAAGCTCAAAAATACCAACGACCAGTTAAGCCGGATGGATAACGTTAAATCCGACTTTGTGACGATTGCCAGCCACGAGCTACGCACCCCACTCGCGCAGATACGAGGTTATACCGACATCGTTGACGCGCTCAACGAACAAGGGATGCTCGACCAAAATCAAACAACTAATTTAGTCTCCAATTTGCGCAAAGCCACCGAACGCATGGAAGAACTGATTTCCGCTATGCTTGACGTGAGCCAGCTTGACGTGGACGCGATGGACTTGCGCTTTGCATCAACGTCTGTAGAAAGCCTGATCCGTATGGCGATCGAACCACTGACCGACGCAATACGCCAACGCAAGCTCACGCTTTCCGCTAAAGGCTTGCGTGGGTTACCCAGCGTTCAAGCAGACTTACAACGCTTGGTACAGGCTTTCCGCAATGTCATCGTCAATGCGATCAAGTTCACGCCGGACGGCGGCAAGATTGACATTGAGGCTCAATTGATCGAAGCCACCGACCAAACCAAATCCGATCAACAAGGCGATCATATTCAAATAAAAATCCATGATACCGGCGTTGGCATCGACCGCACCAACTTAGAGATGATCTTCAAAAAGTTCTTCCGTGCCTATGATCCATCGCTGCACTCAACCGGCGCTTACAAATTCCTGGGCGCTGGTCCAGGTTTAGGGCTGACGATTGCGCGTGGTGTGATTGAAGGGCATGGTGGCGAAATATGGGCAGAAAGTAACGGCCACGATATGGAAGAGTTCCCCGGTGCGACGTTTACGATTGTCCTGCCCGTCAGCACGCCAGAAGATGCCAAGCGCGTCCTCAGCTTTGAGGCCGCCGCCGGCAACGAAGCATTAGGGCGCACGCCGGATATGTCGCGCAATACAGCCATGCGCCGCCCGGACTCGGCCAATGCTGACGAACGCATTAAATCAGCGACAAAACCACTTAAAGAGAAGTAATCACGCGATCCACTCGAACAGGTTGGCACGGCCTTTTTTGCCAACCTGTTTGATCATCTTCCAGGCTTTAAAACAATACGCCAACCGCTGCGCGATACGACGCGGCTGATCTAAACTAGTTGCAATATCCGCCGTTGTGAACGCGGGCGGCAACGGTTGCTTGAGCAAGCGCTTAAAGTCATGCGGCGTGTCAAAATCGTGCACTTCGACCACATTCAGCAAATGGCGATCATGGATGCTCACGCCTTTACGCCGCCAACTGCCCTTGCCATCATCTACGCGGATTTCTTCATCGTGGATCATCACGACTTGAATAGACAAATTTGGGTGATGAACGATAGCATCCGGCCAATAAACGAGTTGGTTAAAAATATGCGCTGGATGTCCCCTTTTAGGCGATTTACGCCGTTTCAAGCGATTTCCCGTCTCATCTAGCGTAACCAACCAACGCGCCGCAGCAATGGGATGTAAGACGCGCACAGCGTAATCCGGCAACAACGCATGAAGCTTGGTTTTCATCGCGCTAAAGTTGCCCGTTTGAATTTCGATCAATCCATCATCTTGAACAACATCAATCACATAGCTGTTCACATCGACTTCAAATTGTGCTTGTTCGGCAGCCACCCACCACTTAAGTGCAAGGTGCAGGCTCGACTCTCGATAACGGCCTATATCACTCATCAGTAAAAATATCCCCTGCAAATTCAACCGTGACATCCGTTTGATGCAAGAGTTGTGTAACCTGTGCGTACAAGGTGGCCGTGTGGCCGCTAGTCACATAACGGCGTGTGCCCTGCCCCATCGCCGCCGGGATCACCCGCGCAACCTGTCGCGCAACCGCCGGGCCAGGGTCTACCAAGGTGACATGCGCCCCGATGATTGCTTGTATCGCATCCGCCAAAAACGGGAAATGTGTACAGGCCAAAACTAATTGATCGATGTGTGTCAATGGCAAAGCCGATAAAACCGCTTGCAGAGCGGCGCTGTTGTTGGTCTGTTGGTCTTCCACCAATGTGACTAATTCGGGTGTGACGCAGGTATGCACGGTCACATTTTGAGCAAAACGCGCCACCACCCGCTGATACAATGCGCCGTCAGCGGTGGCTTGCGTCGTCAGCACGCCGATCACCCCGGTTTTCGTGGCCTGAGCCGCCGGTTTTACCGCTGGCTCAATCCCCACAAAAGACATATCAGGGTAAGCGCCGCGCAACCGCTTGAGGCTGGCCGCGCTCGCAGCGTGGCAGGCTAAAACGACCGCATCCACACCTTGCGCGATAAAATAACGAGCGATTGCATCAACAAAGTGATGAATTTGAGCATGGGGGCGCGGGCCATACGGCACATGCCGCTGATCCGCAAAGTAGATTGTATCAACTGTGGGAAGATGTTGATGGATTGCCCGCAATACAGAAAGCCCACCAACTCCCGAATCTAAAACGCCAACGCTAGGCATTAATCCGTGCGGCATTAACGAAAGATTTAAACAATTGCATCATCGCTGCGTCATTGTTGACCAAATCTTCCGGGTGCCATTGTACGGTCAAAGCATAAGGATGATCGACAATTTCCGTCGCTTCGATCAACCCATCGGGCGAATAACCCGTTGCGCGTAAATTCGGCGCGAGGTCGTCAATAGCTTGGTGATGAATGCTATTGACCTTAAATTCCACGCCACCCAACACCTTAGATAGCAGGCTATCCCCGACGATAGTGACATTATGCATTAGCGTATCGCGTGCCATGCCTTCGCTCAGATCATGCGTTAGCTCGGTTTGAAATTGTGTCGGAATATCCTGTATAAGCGACCCACCAAGCGCCACATTAAACACCTGATGCCCACGACAAATGCCAAAGATTGGCCGTTTGTCTTCGACCGCCCAGCGCGATAGGTTATATTCCATCTCGTCACGCTCGCGGTAAACCATCATCGCTTTTTCGTGCAATGGCTGGCCGAAAGCATCAGAGTGAACATCGCCGCCACCGGGCAGCAACACACCATCAACACGGTTGTACAGTTCACGCAGGTTGTCTTCTTGCAGCGTGCACGGCAAGATAACAGGAATTCCCCCTGCTGCTTCGATGGCCTTGATATTGGCATCGTAAGCGCGGAGGAATTTCCAGTTTTGTTTTGTGTAATGGACTGCGCCAGTGATTCCGATAAGCGGCTTTGTCACCGTCTACCGTCTCCGTTCCTTCAGGCGGGCAGCCTTACCGCGACGGTTGCGCAGGTAGTAGAGTTGCGCACGGCGCACTTTAGCGCGGCGGGTGATTTCGATTTTTTCGATACGGGGGCTTTTGAACAAGAATGTACGTTCAACGCCAATGCCATGACTGGCGATACGACGCACGGTGAAGTTTTCTTCGTTGCCACCGCGACGCTTGCGGATGACAACCCCTTGGAAAACCTGGATACGTTCGCGGTTACCTTCGATAATGCGCAGGTGAACCTTGACGGTATCGCCGGTTGCAATGTCAGGGAAGCCACGATCTTCGGCTTCCAATGCTTTGAGTAGTTCTTGGCTCACGGTCAGTTTCCTTCCTAAAAAAATACGCCTAGCGGCACAGCCTGTGTGCATGATGGCGTACTCTAATTCTACAAATGCGAATAGAAATTATAGCAATGCCCCGCAGGTGGGGCAAGGGTGGCGTTAGCCACTTTTATGCTGTATCGCTCGCAGTAACCCGGCGACAGTCTTCCCGTCTTGGATGTCTCCCCGCGCTATGGCGGCAATCGCTTCGTCAAGTGGCATACGCACCAATTCGATAAACTCATCAGAGTCCGCATCCAAGCGCGATTCTTCTAAGTCACGCGCAATATACAGGTGAATGAACTCTGTCGTATACCCTGGCGCAGTGTAGATACCCCCGATGGATTCTAAGCGGCCTGGCTTATACCCAGTCTCCTCTTGGAGTTCGCGCACCGCTGTTATATCGGGTGCTTCGTCGGGTTCGGCTGTCCCGGCGGGGATTTCTAACAAGATGGCATCCGCAGCCGTGCGATATTGCTTGACGAGCAGCACCTGCCCGTCATCATCAAAGGGGACGATTGCCACCGCCCCCGGATGCTGCACGATCTCACGTTTGCCTGTTTCGCCATCCGGCAAAGTCACATCATAAATATCTAACGTGACCACCTTGCCGCTATAAAGCCGTTTTTTATCGTTGACCGTCTCACGCATTATCGTTATGCCCCTGGGATGATAATCTGATCGCTCATCTTGATGAAGTTCATGTCCGTAATGGACGGATTAGCTGACATAATCGAGCTAACCGGGACACCATAACGCAAAGAGAGTTCAAATAAGGTTTCGCCCTGCTGTACCGTATGTGTGCGTCCGCCAACGGTGCCCGCTGTCCCGCCGGTTGCATTCGTACCGGAGAAGTTACCTCCCGCTGGCGCACTTGTCGCACGCGGTATTGATGTGGGCGGCGGGGTAACACCATTATTGCCACAGTTCGGGATACTCAGCATCTGGCCGATGACAATTAATTGAATATTGCTAATGCCACTCGACCGCGCTATATCAGCCACAGGGACATTATAACGCATCGAAAGCCGGAATAAGTTCTCGCCTGCTCGCACCTCGTGCACACAAGTCCCCGTTGGCAGCGTCGTGTTGCCATCGGCAGGCGCACCTAGAGCAGGTGTGTTCGTCGGGATGGCCGTCGGCTGGACTTGCTGCGGTTGGGTAATCGTCGGCGTGAAGGTCGGTTGTATCTGAGATGGGCCTTCTGCCGTTTGTGTCAGTGCAACAGTTGTCTGGGTCGCCTCAACGACAAACTGGGTCGCCTCAGCATACAATGGGTCTAAAGTCGGTGATGGTTGCTGATTTTGGCCCACAGTATTAGCCGTTTGGGGCTGAGCGGCTTGTGCTTGGGCTACACTCGCCACCGTTGGAGAAACCACTGGCACAGCGGTATTCACCTGCACGGCCAACGGAGTAACCGAAGGCGTTAAGGTCGGCAATGGTGTATTAGAGGCGATCACTTGACTCCCGGATGCGGGTTCAGTCTCGCCATTAGCGGAACGCAGGCACCCCGTTGTCACCAGTGCAACAGCGATTACCAGAACGCTCAAAAAGCGGATGTGTTTGGTCATAAAATCGTTTTCTCCTCGGATGCAGACAGCACCTATACCCTATTATACCTATCTTTGGCATTTGGAACACGTATTGAGTCCTTGTAGGATATTCGCTAAAGTTAAAGAAGTATTTAATGTCGATAAGGGCGATTATGATTGACAGTATTAAATGGTTAGGTCATGGGAGCTATATGATCGAAGGCTCTCCCCTAATTTACATTGACCCCTGGCGTGTGGTCAAAAAAGTGTTCCATCCTGATGTGATTCTTATCACGCACGATCATTACGATCATTTTTCCATCGCAGATATTGCGAAGTTACGCGGGCCAGATACAAAGATTATCGGCAATGAGGCCATTGTTGATCAAATTGAAGGCGCAACGCCCTTACGCCCCTGGCAGAGCATCTCAATTGACCGCGCCAGCATCAAAGCGGTACCGGCCTATTCACCAGACGGCATGCGCCATCCACAAGAGGCGGGGGGATTGGGCTTTGTCATCTCACTTAATCTGTGGGATATTTACTATGCTGGTGACACGCAAATTATCCCGGAGATGAACAAAATACAGCCTGACGTGGCGATTTTACCCGTTGATGGTGATGACACCTTAGACATCGACAAAGCTGCTCAACTCATCCGACAGATGCGCCCGCGCTACGTTTTCCCGTCTAACTTTGGCACCACGCCAGAAGGAGCCAGCGTCTTAGATGTGCGCCAATTACGTGATATGGTCACCGATTATGCTGAAGTCATTATCCCGGAACAAGTGCGTTAAAGGATACCCCCATGCACAAATTGAGTATACTATTGTTTCTGCTGTTATTGGTCAACGTAAGCAATGCACAACAGCGACCCGATGCCCCACCCTATGCGCAATTGGGCGAATACGCCGTCGGCATGACCGAATTTACCATCGAAGACGACGACCGCCCGCTTAGGGTGACGCTGTGGTATCCCGCAGCGCCGGCCCCCCCCGCAGATGCGCCATTAGCCGTTTATGATCTCGCCGTGATCCAATTCGAGTCTAGCGCCTTAGCGGATGTACCCGCAGCCGATGGCACATTTCCGCTGGTGGTTTTCTCACATGGCAGCGGCGGTTTTCGCTTCCAGAGCTTATGGTTGACAGAGCATCTCGCATCATGGGGCTTTGTCGTCATCTCAGCAGATCATCCGACGAACACCTTTGCAGATCAAATTAACGTCCCGCGTTTTACCGAAAACCTTGCCAGCAACTATGTTTTACGTCCGCGTGATGTTATCCGACAGATTGACTTTGCCCAGACCTTGACCGATACGGGCGAATTCGCCGGACTGATCGACATAGAGCAAATCGCGGTGATCGGGCATTCATTCGGCGGTTATACGGCCTTAGCCACTGCCGGGGCGACCTTGGACTTCCAGCAATTACAAACATATTGTGAAACCGCGACATTTGAGCTAGCTTCATCCGTCTGCTTTTTGACAGAAGAAGAGGACAAAATCACGCCATTAGTCGGCGGGGAGCCACCCTACATCGTCGGGAGTGATCCGCGTGTGGATGCCGTCGTCGCCCTTGCGCCCTGGAATGGTCCAATCTTGAATCAGGCATCCTTAGCACAAATCGACATCCCCACGCTAATTATCGTCGGCACGGGTGATCGTGTGACCATCCCGGAGCGTGACGCTTACACGATATTTGACCAGATGGTTAACGCACCGCGCACCTTGACGACCTTTGTTAATGGCGATCATTTTATCTTTGTCGATCCATGCTTTGAAGAGGCCACCGCGTTAGGCTTCTTCGATCTCTGCTCTGACCCAGTATGGGATCTAAAGCGCGTTCACGACATCAGCAATCATCAGATCACCGCCTTTTTGCTGGAAGCGCTCAAAGGCATTAACGCACCAACGCCGGAAACATTTGTCGGTGTAGAAACCACCACCGCCGAACCGGAGGCCATACAACGCTTAGTGCCGCAAATTATCACCCGCTATCCGCACGATACATCAGCCTTTACCCAAGGATTATTGTTGTATGAGGGGGAATTGTACGAAAGTACAGGCAACTATGGTGTATCAACCCTGCGGCGTGTCGCCGTCAATAGCGGTGAGGTGTTGCAAGCCCATAGCCTTGACTCCGTTTATTTTGCCGAAGGGCTAGCACTCGTTGATGATCGATTGCTCCAATTGACATGGCGCGAGCGCACACTTTTCATCTATGATCGTGAGAGCTTTGAAGTGCTGGAAAGACTCAGTTATGAGGGTGAGGGATGGGGTTTATGTTACGATGGCACCGCGCTCTATCACAGCGACGGCAGCAGCAGCATAGACCGTCGCGACCCGCAGACGTTCGACGTGATAGAAACGATCACCATCACCCAGGAAGGCCAACCCGTTACCCTGCTCAACGAACTGGAGTGCGTGGGCGACCAAATCTACGCGAATGTGTGGCAAAGTGATAACATCGTCCGCTTTGATAAGCAAAGCGGCATCGTCAACGCGGTCATTGATGCCAGTGGCTTACTCACCCCGGAGGAAGCCGCCGGACCCGCTGATGTCCTTAATGGTATCGCTTATGACGCTACTAATGACGAATTCCTGATAACGGGCAAATGGTGGCCTTGGCTGTATCGTGTGACTTTTATCCCGGCAGGTTAGCGAATCAAAAACGGAGCACCGTTATAATGGCGCTCCGTTGACTTATCAGCTTATGCGGCTGGCTTGAGTGTACCGTCTTCAGTCCATTCAAGCTCAGTCTCGCGGTCGATGGTGTAGATATGTGGTGGCCGTACACCATTGATAATATCAGCATCAATCACCACATGGCGAATGTCGTCCCGTCCAGGGATCTCGAACATCACATCGAGCAGACATTCTTCGATTATAGACCGCAACCCACGCGCCCCCGTCTCCCGCTTCAGCGTGAGATCTGCCGCAGCACCTAACGCAGACTCTTTGAATTCCAATTCAACGTTATCCAATGCCAGCAAATGCTCGTACTGCTTGACCAATGAGTTCTTCGGTTCGACCAAAATGCGCATCAGCGCCTCACGGTCAAGCGGGTCGATGCTCACCAGCACCGGTAAACGTCCGACCAATTCCGGTATTAAGCCATGACTCATGAGGTCTTCAGGGTTAGCTTGGCGCAGCAACGAGACCTTATCCTCTCCAGCACGGGTTGACGCGGCACCAAAGCCGATGGCCCCTTTCGTGCCGACACGCTTACCAACGACAGTCTCAATGCCGTCAAAGGTACCGCCACAGATGAACAGGATGTTGGACGTATTAATCTGCAAGAACTCTTGATGCGGGTGCTTGCGCCCACCTTGCGGTGGCACATTAGCGACTGTGCCTTCAATGATCTTGAGCAACGCTTGCTGCACCCCTTCGCCGGAAACATCACGGGTGATCGACGGGTTATCGTTCGACTTACGCGCGATTTTGTCGATCTCATCAATGTAGATGATCCCACGTTCCGCACGGCTAATGTCGCCGTCTGCCGCCTGGATGAGCCGGAGGAGAATGTTCTCTACATCCTCACCGACGTACCCGGCTTCGGTCAACGCTGTTGCATCAGCGATGCAGAA
>DAOTTT010000238.1:0-14165 GCA_034437635.1 Anaerolineae bacterium
CACCCAACCGCGTTGTTGCATTTCCAGCGTGACGACCACCCCTACGCCGTTATAATTCTGCTGCAAGACGGGTAAATCCGTCACAACGGGGCGCGGGGTGAACGTTGGCACCGTCGTCATGGTCGCCGTACCGAGTAAATCCGCTAGGATGTCCGAGGTGGGATCTTCGCCAATAATCGACGTTGGATCTTCCAGCAATTGCAGCACGACAAAGCCGATAACGCCAATTGAAACCGCCGCAACAACGACGATCAACAGGGTGCGCAAAAAGCCGCTTACACGTTCTCGATGTGCGTCTTGTTGTTCGCCCAAAGTCACGCGGGGCATGGTCGGTTGGGTGTCGGTCAGCTTGCGTGGGGCAACGGGCGCAGCCTCTTGTGTGCTGCGTTTACGGCGTGAACGGCGTTTGCTTATGCGTTGATTGAGGCGTGCCGAGTCGTAATATTGCAAGATGAGGTCTTCATCCAGCTTGAGGTAACGCGCATAATTGCGGATAAACCCCCGCACCTGCACTTCAGAGGCTCCTTCTACGGTAAAATCCCCTTGCTCGAATGACTCAAGTATGCGACGGCGTATTCTGAGCGCGGCCACAGCATCATCTAAAGTCCATTCTAAATTCTCGCGGGTTTCCCGTAAAAAGCGTCCCAGGGAATAAGCGTCCATGCAAATCCTATAAGGCAAAGCAACCCCTAACGGCGTTTACCGGAGGGGTTACATTGTCGGACATGGGGGAATAAGGTTAGGCTTGATTGGTGTCGTCTTCAGTTTCGGCTTCTTCGGCGGTGTCATCACCGTCCACATCAATCGTGACGTGGGTTTCATTGTCGCCGACCAGCTCCTGCGCTGCGACTTCAACTTCTTCGACAGCATCACGCACGTCAGCAACAGCCATAACTTCGGTCTCATCGTCAGCGACGGTGACTTCTGCATAAACGTCTTCGGCTTCTTCGGCTTCTTCGACGGTGGCAGCGGCTTCGCGCTGGACGAGGAAGTCAGCCAGTTCGTCATCGCGGACGATGGTGATCTTCAGCGATGGGTTGATCTCGTTACCCAAGCGCACAGAGACTTCATGCGTACCGACTTCGCGCAGACCTTGCTGGCTAATACGGCGGCGGTTGATGTCCACGCCGATGGCTTCCAGCAGGCTATCAGCGATGTCCTGCGAGGTGACCGAGCCGAACAACTTACCCGTAGACGCGGCACGCCGACCGAAGATCAACTCCACACCGTCGATCTCGCGGGCGAGATCGTTCATTCGATTTTCCAGCGCGGCACGACGAGCAGCGGATTGCTCGCGCAGTTTGGTTGCACGTTTCAGTTCGCTCTCGGTTGCCTTAACAGCCAGCCCTTTTGGAATCAGGAAGTTGCGCGCAAAACCGTCAGCAACATTGATGACTTCGCCAGCCACACCATGTTTGTACACGTAGTCCAAGAGGATTACCTTCATGACAAGTTCCCTTTTTAAACCATGATACCTCTCCGGCAGGGCATAGAGAGGTATGCATCTAGTATAGATTTAACTAAACTGTTGCATTATATCCGAGGCGGTCGCACATGCCAAGTGTTGGATTCACTCTTTGCCTAGCCTATAATGAGTTGACACCGTTGTTAATCAACAAAAGGGACGCTGAAAATCGCCAGAATGAGACATAACCTGATCTACCAAATAGCTGCGCTGATGCTGGCGCTCTTCGCTTTTATTATGGCGGCGCGGGTGAGCGATAGCGTATTCGAGCGATTGCCCCACCTAGAAGACGAACTCGCGTATTTATTCCAAGCGCGGGTGTTTGCTAATGGTGATGTCGTCGCAGAAATCCCGGATAATTCGCGGGCATATTGGCAACCCTTTATTATCAATTACCGCGAGACATTAGACAATGGTGACGAGATCGCCAACCGAGTTGGCAAATACGCCCCAGGATGGCCGCTTTTGCTGTCGTTGGGCATCCACATGGGGGGGCAATTGTGGGTTATCAACGCCCTGTTGAGTATGTTGACTGTGGCTGTGGTCTATCGTATAGGCCGCGAAGTGTATAACGCCGATGTCGGTTTGATCGCGGCGGCGTTAACGGCCTTCTCGCCGATGGCGCTCTTGCTCAACGCCACGTTGATGGCACATACCGCCGCCCTATTCTGCATCACGCTCTTTATCTGGGCATATTGGCGGCTCACACAAAAGCGAAATGCCCTTCGCTGGGGGCTTGTCGCCGGGGTTGCCCTAGGCGCAATGCTCGCCATGCGGCCACTCAGTGCAGCAGCGACAGTATTACCTTTTGTGTTATGGAGTGGTACCCGCTTATTGCGAACGTTTTTCTTGGATCGTCCGCAGACCTTACCCACGCTTTACCCCTTACTGGCGATCAGTTTTCCGGCGATTATCATTAGCTTGATGACACCCTGGTTTAATTACACCGTTACCGGCGACCCGACACACAACTTGTACCGCGAAGTATGGGATTATGACCGTGTGGGCTTTGGTGAAGGCTACGGGCGCAACGGACACACCATTATCAAGGGGGTATCGCATACCCGCTATGATCTATCACTCACATCAGCCGATTTATTCGGGTGGACGATCGAAGCGCGGCCCCAAGATGCAACACCGACCAACGCCGGGTTAGACAACGTATTGACGTATCCCTTCCGCTTGACGGCACGCTTGCTTGAGGAGGCGATCCGCTGGCGACCGGGCAGCATCACGACCGATGGCACGCTTGACGAACGCTACGACGCACACTTTACGACCAGCGCCCGCTATCTGCCGGAAGTTGTGGGCATGGGGGTGTTTGTAGTCATGGCGGGCGTATTAGTCGGTTTTCGTCGGTGGTGGTTGTGGCTATTGGCTGGTATGGTCATCGCGTGGTTTGCGCAACCCGTCATCACAGATGCCAGCTTTTTAACAGAGCAAGCCGATCAAGTTTGGCAGTGGGTGTTCGTCGGCATTGGCTTGACGCTATTACAAGGCGTAATGCTGGCCTTGCGTCCAGAAGAAGACCGTGAATCAACGTGGACGTGGTTGCTGTTTATGGTCGGTTTTACGCTGATCGTCGCGCACCTTGCCTATTGGGTCGGTTCCCAACGCTACAGCACGCGCTACTACTTCGAGGCGTTGACAGCGTTCTGTCTGCTCGGTGGAGTCGCACTAAGCTGGATCGTCCAGCAAGCCCGCCGCCTACATCCGATCATCGGGGTTAGCATCGCTTATATCGCCTTTGGTGGTCTGCTGTTATGGTCACTGTTGGGGTACAGCCAACCACGCATCAGCGTGCTATATCAGTTTAACTATGTGACGGCAGATGTGATCGAGAAAGTAGATGCACGCCGCGTTGATGATGCGCCTATTTTGGTCATCGCAGAGCTTGCGCCGGAAGGCCGCAACACCTGGCGCGGCACGGGCACGCTCATGGGCTTAACAGACCCCTATTTCAAAAGTGATATGATTGTCGCATGGAATTACGCTGGCACCACAGCCCACCGTCAACGCCTCATTGACCAACATCCAGGACGACAGGTGATCGACATCACCTATAACTTTGAGTCGTCCTGGTTTACCAATTGCGCACCGGGCGCGGTCATAGCAGCGGATGTTCCGGTTGATTGTCTCTTAAATCCAGAGTAGAAGGGCTTTTTATGGGCGGTGTCTTTATCAACTATCGACGGCAAGATACAGAAGGCTATGTCGGGCGTTTATACGATCATCTCATTCAACATATCGCCCAAAATGAGATTTTTATGGATGTCGCCAGCATTGACCCCGGCGCGGATTTCGTCACCGAGATTGAAAACGCCGTCGCTGCCTGCGATGTGTTCATCACGATGATTGGCCCGGCGTGGGTCAATGTGACGGATGATGCAGGTGAAAACCGTTTGCGTAAATGGAACGATTACGTCCGCCTGGAAATTGCCAGTGCCATCAAGCAAGAAAAATTTATCATCCCTATTTTGGTCGGGCGGGCGACAATGCCCATACTCGAAGACCTGCCGGAGGACATCCAATACTTAGCCCGCCGTAATGCGCTGGAACTGTCGCATAACAACTTTGCGGACGATGTGGGCAAATTGGTCGAAGCGATTAAGCCATTGTTGCAACAAGCTCAAAACCTAAAGCCTAAACCAGATAACACGACCGTTCTCGCTAAAGGCGACCAACTCAAGGAGTTGCGCATTCAGCTTGTCGGCGCGACGGACTCGCCGCTGTATCAATACCGCGTTGATAATCGCTATTTTCCGATTTTGGGCGAAGGCAATCCCGATGCCAATATCATGTTTATCGGCGAAGCACCCAGTAAATACGACGCGGAAGCCGGGCAAGGCTTCCAGGGGCCATCAGGCAAAATTTTAGACGAAATGCTGGAAACTATTGCATTGGATCGCAAGACCGTTTACATGACCAATATCGTGATGGACCGCTTACCGGACAACCGTAATCCTGAGCCGGAAGAAATCGCATTTTATACGCCTTTTCTGGATCGCATCATCGAGATTGTGCAGCCGCGTGTGATTGTCCCGTTAGGGCGCTTTGCCATGACGTATATCTTAAACAAATATGATACGTCTGATAAAAAAGGCAAAATCAGCCAATTACATGGTAAGCTGATGAAAGCGACCACCCCGCAGGGCGATTTGCATATTGTCCCGATGTATTACCCCGCTGTCGCCATCTACCAACCAACTAAAAAGGACGTTTTGCGCAAAGATTTTGAGAAATTGAGGTTATTTATATGAGCCGCTGCACCTGGGCGGGCGACGACCCACTCTATATCGCTTATCATGATGAACAATGGGGCGTACCCGTCCACGATGACCGCCTCTGGTTTGAAATGCTCATCCTGGAAGGTGCGCAAGCCGGGCTAAGTTGGCTAACTGTGTTGCGCAAGCGCGAACATTATCGCAAGGTCTATGATAATTGGGATGTGGAAGCAATCGCCGCTTATGACGATGATAAGATCGTCGCACTTTTGCAAGACCCCGGCATCATACGCAATCGGTTAAAGGTGAATGCTTCAGTTAAAAACGCCCGTGCATTCCTCCAAGTTCAAGCGGAGTTTGGTAGCTTTGATACGTATATGTGGCGTTTTGTGGACGGCAAGCACATCATCAACCATTGGCCGACCCTGGCGGAAGTCCCTGCACAAACGCCGCTTTCCCAAACGATGAGCAAAGACCTTAAAAAGCGCGGGTTTAGCTTTGTCGGGCCAACGATCTGCTATGCGTTGATGCAGTCATGCGGCATGGTGAACGATCACACCACAGATTGCTTCCGTCATGCAGAAGTATCAGAATTGTATCAAAAATAATTAGATTGATAGAACATCAGCGCAGGCTTATACGTAGATGACTATATAAGGGATAGGCCATAAAATCGTGTATAATACTTTAGATTGTGAATGGAGTAACTAACATGCGTGTAATCGTTCACACCGGTAAGGGTGGCGTTGGCAAGACAAGTATCAGTGCAGCGACCGCCTTACGCCTTGCAGAAATGGGCTATAAGACCATTGTCATCAGCACTGATACCGCACATAGCCTCGCAGATTCACTTGAAAAAGAGATCGGCCCGGAACCTGTCGAAATTTACCCTAACTTGTGGGCGCAAGAAGTCGATGCGCGTTACTCAATGGATAAATACTGGGGTAAGTTCCATAACTACATGTCCGCGCTCTTTAGCCGTAATGGTGTAGAAGACATCGTTGCAGAAGAAGTGACCATCCTCCCTGGTTTGGAAGAAGGTGCTCATCTCCTGTGGATCAACAAATATTTTGAAGAAGGCGAGTTCGACGCGCTAGTGGTGGATGCCGCCCCCACTGCGGAGACACTGCGCCTGTTGAGCCTGCCGGACGTAACCCGGTGGTGGCTGATGCGCGTTATGTCATTAACACGCGGCCTTGGGCGCGTTCTGCGTCCGATCGGGCGCGTCTTAGGGCGCAATACCCCCGATGCTGATGCTGAAGGCGATGCGTGGGATCAAGTCAAAGCATTATTTGACACGCTCGACAAAGTGCGTGACCTGATGGCAAACCCGGAGGTTTCCAGCATTCGGCTGGTCGTCAACCCGGAAAAGATGGTCATCAAAGAGACACAACGCACTTATACGTATCTCAACCTTTACGGGTATGCGACCGATGCGATCATCTGTAACCGCATTATCCCAGACGAAGTAACTGACCCTTATTTCACAATGTGGAAAGACCGCCAACGTGAGAATCTAGAATTCATCGGCGAAGCTTTTGGTGGCCTGCCGTTGTTTAAAGCACCGATGTTCGGCGACGAAGTGGGCGGGCTGGACGTACTGCGCAAGCTCGCAGGCGAAATCTACGGCGAACGCGACCCACTCGACCAGATGTTTGATGGCAAGACCCACAGCATTGATAAAGACGAAAAGAGCGGGCAATACCAACTGCGTGTGCCGCTCCCCTTTGTTGATAAAAACGATATGGATCTGTACCGCTCCCGCGATGAACTAACCTTGCGTGTGGGGCCGTACCGCAGAAATATCGTTCTACCGTACGCATTATGGGATTTAGAGATAGCTGATGCAAAATTCGAAGACTCCACCCTCTGCATCCGATTTAGTCAGAAACCCGCCGAGTCCTAACGGCACGCTTGACCGTCAACTTGAGATTGACCCCGTTGCAGAACCGGCCTTTTTAGATGCGGTCGCAGACGAAGAAACCCGCTTGGATGTCGTCCCACAATCGGACGACATCCCCACACCAGAAGACAGCACCGTAAAAGAACCGGAGCGTGTCGCCCGGTCTTTGCGTTTACAATGGCGCTTCTGGCGGACATTGGTCTTTGCTGGGCTGATTTTCGTGCGGGTGCTGTTCTGGCAGGTGTATGTTTATCGCGTCTTCCCGGCTTATGTGGATCGCACAAACCTTAAGCGGTGGCGGCGCTATGCGCGTGAGTTCCGGCGCTTTGCCGTTGCCAGAGGCGGCGTTTTCATCAAGCTCGGCCAGTTTATATCCACGCGGGTAGATATTCTGCCGGAAGAAATCATCGCCGAGTTAGAATCGCTCCAAGATGAGGTGCCGACCATTCGCTTTAACAAGATTCAAGGCGTGATGGAAGATGAACTGGGCAACCTAGACGATCATTACCAATGGATCAACGAAGATCCGGTTGCAGCGGCATCGCTTGGGCAGGTACACCGTGCTATGCTCAAGACGGGTGAGCGCGTTGTCATCAAAGTACAGCGTCCCGGCATCCGTGATGTTTGCTATACCGACCTCGCCGCGATGCGCGTTGTGGCGAAGATCGCCATGCGTTTTCGTTTCATCAGCCGCCGCGCCGATGCCAGGGGTTTGGTTGAAGAATTCGGTGTCGTCTTGCTGGAAGAACTCTCATACAAGCACGAAGCCTATAACGCGGCACGCTTTAAGGAGATGTTTAAAGACGATACCGGGGTTTATATACCCAAGGTTCACTATAATCTCTCTACAGACCGTGTGTTGACCATCGAAGATGTGACCAGCATCAAGATTACCGATTACGATGCACTCGACCGCGCCGGGATTAACCGCAAAGTCGTCGCTAAACGCCTGATGGACACTTACTTACCACAGGTGTTTGTGCATTACTTCTTCCATGCAGACCCGCACCCCGGCAACCTGTTCATCTATCCCTTGCCTGTAGAGGATGAAAACGCCGACTTCGGGCCAGAAGGCCGCCCCTTCTATCTGATTTTTATCGACTTTGGCATGACCGGATCGCTCACGCACGAAATCGCCGATGGTATGGTGACGACGCTCTACTCCGTGCTGACCCGCGATGCCGCCGGATTGATTAAAAGTTACCAGAAACTCGGCTTTTTGCTCCCTGGCGCGGATGTTGACCGCATTACCGAAGCCGCCGAATATGCCTTTAACCAAGTGTGGGGCATGAGCATGACCGAACTACGTGATATTGATTATAATCAAGTCGCTGACCTCGCGGACGAGTTTAGCGATCTCATGCTGTCGATGCCGTTTTACATCCCACAAGACTTTATCTATCTTGGGCGTACAATCAGCATCCTTTCAGGGATGTGTACCAGCCTTGACCCGCAATATAACCCCTGGTTCGAGCTACAACCTTACACAGAGGCGCTCATTGCACGCGGCTTTGGCGTGAATGTTCCACAGGGTAGCTTGATGCGCAAGGATGGCAACTTTACCACCAGCATCATGCAGAGCGTATTCAGCGGCAACGGCGGAAAAGTGCTGCAAACATTCGCGGCGGAAGGGCTACGCCGCGCTTTGGGGCCATTGGCCGGGGCTAATGATGCGTTGATCGCGCTCAAAGAGGGTAAGATCCGCGTGACGACTGAGATGAGCTTGGCGCAACGCCAACAATATCGGCGCATTGAAAAGGCGAACAATACCACCAGTCGCGCCGTTTTCTTCGGCAGCATTTTAATCACGTCTACCCTGTTTTACGTCAACGGGGATGCAACAATCGCCGTTATCGGTTGGGGTGTCGCCGGGATTACGCTCTTTATCGGCGTGCTCAAGGAGTAAGAAAAATACAACAAGCAGATATGTGCTTTTGTGTGTAAATGCCGATCATTCTATACTTGGGGCAAAATACACATGAGGCGCATAATATGGTTACAAAGACGATTTTTATCACCGGGGCATCCTCCGGCATTGGATTAGCCAGTACCCGCCGCTTACTTAAGGGCGGGTTTCGCGTTATTGCGGGGGTATACCCTGGCGAAGACCTCAGTGGGTTAGATGCCCTGCCCCAAGATCACCTCACACGATCGTCCATCGACATCACAAAAACAGATATGATCGCCGCTGCCCGCGATGCAATCCGCGCACAGGTGGGCGATGGTGGTCTCTATGGCCTATTTAACAATGCAGGGATTGCGCTACCGGGGCCAATCGAATTTACGCCAATGGCGGCGTTCCGGCAGCAGTTTGATGTCAATATGTTTGGGCATATCGAAGTTACACAGATGCTATTGCCGCTCATCCGGCAGGCACAAGGGCGTATCGTCAACACGGTGTCGATTTTAGGCCGCATCGCCTTAGCATTCTCCGCGCCGTATTGCATGTCTAAATTTGCTATGCAAGCCTTCACGGATTCATTACGGCAAGAGATGGCCTTATTTGGCGTGCATGTCGCTGCCATCGAACCGGGCGTTATCAAAACGGCCATCTGGGAAAAAGCGACACAAAACAGCGAAGAACTGGCCGACGAACTTCCGCCGGAAGGTAAAACACTCTACGGTAAAGCCTTCGCACGGATGATCCAGACGACGCGCAGCGCCGCGAAGACCGGCGTAGAGCCGGATGCCGTCGCGGAGCGCGTTTACCATGCGTTTACAGCCAAAAAGCCGCGCACACGCTACCTTGTGGGCAGTGATGCCCATCTTGTCGCCCGCTTGCGGCAATGGCTGTCTGATCGCTTGCTTGACGCGGCATTACAGCGCCGCTACCCCACCAAATAAAAAAACCCCGCACCATAGCGGGGTTAATGGGTTTATTCAACCTCGACTTTGACTTTCGTCTTGCCAGTCGTAGATGGTGGTGGTGTCTCTTCTTCGCCGCCGTCTGCTTCGCCTTCGCCCTTGCGGGCTTTGCGGACTTCTTGCATGGCTGCATCAACCAATGCCCGGAAGCCTCTAGCGAATTCTTTGCTGGCGTTAGACCCATGCTTACGGAAGCCTTCCGGCAGCAGGGACTCTAGCGCCCGACCTGTTTCTTCCAGCGCCCGTCGTTGATGATAGAGAAATTCTTCAAATGGGGTACGCGGCGATTCTTCTTCAACGTTCTCGGCGTTTTCTTCCAATTCCGGCGTTTCTGGTGTATTGGTCATGCTTACACTCCTGATACTTAATTGTGTGTATTATCTACCATACTATACGCAGTGACAAGCGAAAAGTTGCAGATTTCACAAATTTTAATCGAGTAAACGTTCCTCTAGGAATTCTGCAATCATACGGAACCATTTAATCGAATTTTCGCGGCGTGTCGCGCCATGTCCTTCTTCGGGGTCGATGTAATATTCCACATCGCCGCCGTTCTCGCGGATGCGCTCGACCATCTGATCGCTTTCCGCTTGTACCACACGCGGATCGTTAGCGCCTTGGATGACTAACAGCGGCGCACGGATGTTATCGACATAGGTAATCGGCGAGCGTTCGATGAGGAAATCCCGATCTTCTTCGGCATCACCGATCCACTTCTTCATGATTGGCTTCCAGAATGGCGGGACGGAATCCACAAAGGAGATAAGGTTAGACGGGCCGACAATATCCACGCCAACCGCCCAATATTGCGGCAAGCGCGTGACGGCGCTTAAGGTCGCAAATCCGCCGAAGCTCCCGCCGTAAACGGCCAAACGGTTACTATCCACCCAATCCAGCCCTTGCAGGTACTTCGCGGCATATTCAATGTCTTTGAGTTCGTCACCGCCCCAATCACGGTGGATCAACTGTTGATAGCTGATGCCGTAACCCGTTGAGCCGCGAATATTGGGCGCGAGAATGCCAAAGCCCATATTGAGCATGTACTGATAAAAGCCGTTGTAATTATAGCGAGGGCATTCTTGGGCTTCCGGCCCGCCATGAATGGATAAAATCACCGGGTAGCGCATCCCGTCAACGGTCTTAGGTTTATACAACCACGCCGGGATCTGCCGCCCGTCGAATGTCTCGTAATGCACTAATTCCGGTTCAATCATATCAGCGGGGTCTATGCCACCGAGCATACTCTGCCCAAGCGCGGTCACAGTACCGGCTTCAAAGTCAATCTCGTGGAGATTGGCCGCTTCGGTCGCCCGCGCCAATACCAGCGCCGCCCGCTTACCGTTAGGTGAAATGGTGATCGCATCCACGACCCCAAGCGGAATATCCGGTAAATCAAACGGTTCGTTGGTCTCCGCATTGATACCAATCAGCTTGGACATCCCATCTTCATTGACCACCCATACCAGCAATTTGCCATCTTTGGATTGTGCGCCAGTTTCAATGTCGTGATCGACGGTATAAACCCATTCGATCTCGCCAGTGGCGACATGATAGAAGGCGATGTTGTTAAATTCGCGGTCGCGGTTGGTCACGATGTAAAAGCCGCTGCCGTCGGGCTTCCAGGGGCCAGGGTAATTAATCTGTGCGCCGTCGTGATCGGTGCAACTGGTCGTTTCGCCCGTCTCGCGGTCGTAGAGATAGATATATTGGTTGTCATTGCCAAGTGCTTGCACATATTGCAGATAACGGCCATCTGGAGAAAATTCGCCGGGGAAGTTCAAGCCGCTTTGGGTGATGCAGGTATTTGCGCCCGTTTCCATATCGCGGATAATCACATCCATATCCTGGGGCACACGATCATTCGCGCAATAGGCCATGTAGCGGCCATCTTTGCTAATGTCCGTAATATTGTGTTGTGCCTTGAGGTTATCAGTCAAGGCTTGCGGCCATCCCCCGCGCTTAGGCAGTTGATACAATTGGTGCTGTTCGTCGCCATTTTGATCGGCTTGGAAGATCATGCTTTCGCCATCGGGCATCCACTGTACAGAGCGCACCGTTTTATCATCAAACGCGGTCAACTGCCGGGCAAAGCCACCACCAGAAGGCACCAACCACAGGTTGAATTGTCCGGTTGCGTTATTAACGTGGGCGATGTGTTCGCCATTGGGCGAATACGCGATGGCGTTGGTGTAAGTTCGGGTTGCCGTGAACTGAAGAAAATCGTATTTTTTATCTGACATTTTAATATCCTTGCTGACGATCTAAACGGTTAAACAAGGGTTCATTGCTCAGGTAACGGCGCAAGTTAGCCTCGAATAAGGCCGCCGCCCGCTCGTGATAGTTTTGGCTGTTGCCGGCAACATGCGGGCTGATGATGACGTTATCCAAGTTCCACAAGGGACTTGTGCTTGACAATGGTTCTTCCTCGAACACGTCCAATACCGCCCCGCCGATTTCCCCGGCAGCCAATGCGGAGACAAGCGCCGCTTCATCGACCACTGAACCGCGTGCTATATTGATGAGTACGCTATTTTGCCCCATTTGTTTCAAAATCGATTCATTCACCATATGATAGGTCGCTTCGGTCAACGGTGTGGTGATAACGACAAAATCACACTCAGACACCATTGAGCCGAGCGCCTCCGGTGGATATAGGCGGTCGGGGATGTCCCCGGTGGGGTCACCTGTGCCGGACTCCGCGTAACCATCGTCTGCCGTTGTGGTTTTCAAATCGCGCTTAGTCGCCAGCACCCGCATCCCCATCGCCTGTGCTACTCGCGCCAGTTCCCGGCCAATGCTGCCATAGCCTGCAATGCCTAAGGTGCGCCCGCGCAAGCCACGCGGCGTATAAATATCGTAGGGGTTTTCCGGCCAGGTGCCCTCACGTTTATCGGCTAACATGCGCGGCAGTTGATATTCCCAAGCTAGCATCATGCCAATGCAATATTCTGTGATGGGCACAGCGTGAATACCACTCGCGGATGTGATCTCGACATCCTCCGATTTGACAATGGGACGGTGCAAAATGCGATCCATCCCGGCGTAATGCAGTTGTATCCAGCGGAGATGCGGCGCTTGGGCTGGCTCCGGGAAGTGCCGCAACGTGTAGAGAATTTCTACATTGTGATAGGCACTCACCGGGACATCAGGGAAATGCTGCTCAATGTGCAAGCGATCCGAGATACTACGCAAGCGATCTAAAATCTCTTCGGGGAAATCCATCGCCACGACGACCTGTATTTGCTCTGTATTTGCTTCTGCCATATGCTTATGTCCTCACACAGTCTAATCGGGTCGATTATACCGTAGCCGCGCCTATATGTGCGTGTTAGAGTAAACAGAAAATTAAAGCAAACGGAGCAGAGACTCATGGGTTTATTAGATGGCAAGGTCGCCCTGATATTCGGCGTAGCCAATAAAAATTCAATCGCCTGGAGCATAGCCCAACAATTTCATGAACAGGGTGCAACGGTCGCCCTGAGCTATGCCAACCCTATATTAGAAAAGCGCGTTTTCCCGCTGGCCGAGCAAATCGGCTGTGATTTTGTGGAAAGATGTGATGTGACCAGCGACGACGAACTGGATACGTTGTTCGATGCTGTCAAAGCGCGGTTTGGCCGCATCGACATTCTCGTCCATGCGGTAGCCTTTGCGGAGCGCGACGACTTAGGCGGGCGCTTTGTTGATGTCTCCCGCGAGGGCTTTAAGCTCGCGCTAGACATCAGCGCCTTTAGCTTGATTGCGATGGCAAAACGCGCCGAACCGCTCATGCCAGAAGGCAGCAGCATCCTCACGATGACGTATTATGCCGCAGAGAAGGTTATGCCAGCTTATAACGTAATGGCCGTAGCAAAATCTGCCCTGGAGTCGATCACACGTTATTTAGCCGCAGATCTCGGCCCTAAGCAGATCCGCGTTAACGCCATCAGCGCCGGGCCGATTAAAACGCTGTCTGCTGCGGGGGTGCCCGGTCTACGGATGTTCCTCAAATACGCTAAGAGCGCCTCACCCTTGGGCGAATCCGTCACCCAAGAGGATGTCGCGGAGACGGCGGTTTATCTGGGGTCGTCTATGTCGCGTATGGTCACCGGAGAAGTGATTCATGTGGATGCGGGATATAACATATTGGGGCTGACAGCCAGCCGCGAAGAAATCGACAAGATGTAAGAATCAAAAACCGGGGTAACAGCATACTACCCCGGTTTAATTTTTACTGCCCGTCTTCCAGCGGCGGGAAGTTACGCAGCACTAATACGCGACCTGTTTCAACAAAAGCTGCGGCCACCACGACCTTTAGCAAGTCAAAGGCGATGAACGGCGCAACACTCAGCGACCATGCGGCACTCCAACTCACATCAAGCGAGAGCTTGAGGAATGGCAGACCACAGGCGTAGATAATCGCCACGCCAACCAAACCGGCCAATACACGCAGCCACATTTTGTTTGCCCCATGCTCGACCATAAAGCCAGCCACCCAAGCCGCCGGGATAAAGCCGATCAGATAACCGGCGGTTACACCACTCAACACACTAGCGCCTAAGCCACCCGTGTCAATGGGGATGCCGAACCAGATCAAGCCGAGATACGTAGCCGTTGCAATAGCGCCATCGCGTGAGCCAAGGATCGTACCGGCTAACAAAACCACCAATACCTGTTGGGTATATGGTACGGGGGAGTTCAAGAAAAACTTAATCTGTGCAGAAAGCGC
>DAOTTT010000239.1:0-9282 GCA_034437635.1 Anaerolineae bacterium
CACACCGCGCACGATCTTTTGTCCGATGCACGGTGGTCGCTACACGCGCCAACCATGCTTTCCTCCACCCGCTAAAGACGGGTGGTTTCCAGCAAGGAGGTTTTGATGAAACGCGGAATACTCCTTCTATGCCTTGTACTACTTTCGCTGCTGCCCGTGTCCGCGCAGGATGATGGAGCAGATGATCAAGTAGTCACTGTCTATGTCGGCTCTCAATTTTCTTCCGACACACCAGAACTCCAAGGTGCTATCGAGGCGCTACAAGAGCGCATCAACCAAGCGGCAGAAGCCCCTGGCGCACCGCCCATCCTCATCGAGACAGACCAAGATTTTGCGATGATCTTCATCAACCTCGATTTGATCGCGCCTGAAGGTCCTATCTTTATTGACTTTACAACCATACCCCCTCCGCCCGGCTTTCTACCGTCGCCAAGCATTGTCCCGCATATCTACTCAGAGTTCCCGCTGGCAAGTGCAAACCCTGCCAGCCCTGTATGGATCGACATCACGGTGAACTTTACGCTGGCGATGAGCGCCTATACAAACGGCAACTGCGAAGCGACGATAGAATTCTTGGATCGCACAACAGAAGCCACCGAAAACTTTGAAGACTTCTATTTTATTGGTCAACAAGAACAAACTGACGCTTATATCAACTTTTATCGTGGTGTTTGTATGATGGTTGATGATGATTACGAAAGCGCCGCTGACGAATTCCAGAACATCATCACCATCTATGAAGAAAATGAATTTGATGATACCCTTTACGGTCTAGAAACCCGGCTCAACTTAGCCTGGTGCCAGTACAAAAATGGCGATACCGACAGCGCTTTAGATAGCATTAGCACCATAATCGGAACACAATTTGAGTGGATCGAGTTTGATGCGTTGCTCATGCGTTCGGACATCCACGCGGAGACAGGCGACTTTGATGCCGCCCTTGACGACTTAAGCGATGCTGAAAAGCTCATCAACTTTGATGATCCGTTTTTATTATTACGCAGTGCCGCTGTGCGCATCAGCGCGGGCGACTTTAAAGGCGCGGAAGGCGAACTAGAACACATCGAAAAACTCGCGCCAGAAATCCCAGAGTTAATCTATTACTTCGGCCTGTTGAGTTATGCCCAAGGTAATGACGATGACGCACTCGACAACCTGGAAGAATACCTTGACATCATCCCTGAAGGCGGGTTGAGCCAACAAGCGCAGAGCTTGATCGAAGAAATTGAGGGAGAGTAGCTATATGCGATTAATCTTGGCTTGTTTGCTGTTATTGAGTTTACAGATAACACACGCGCAGGAAGAAAACACAGCCGAAGAAGAAGACATCATCAAGCTATCGTACTTCAATGCAGCGGATGAAAGCATTGCGAACGAGTTTTTAGATTTAACAATCACAGCGTTGGAAGAATATGATGTTGATGTAGAACTTGTCGAGCTTGAGGACGGCGACCCGGATATTCACATCCTCTTTCGTCCTGTAGGCAACCGTAGCAGCTCCGCACAGACCAACGGCGTGACCTACGTCCTCAATCTGTTTAAAACACCGTTATCGGCTATCTCACATGCGCTAGACCCCGTTTTAGCAGATCGCGCAGTCATCTTCGCCGCGCCTGTTGACATCGCATCCGAACTAACGACGGCTGTCATGTTGTTTTCAATCGGAGAATGTGAGTTCGCCACCAAAATCTTAGACGACATCACCGAAGAAGTCGAATCCCCCATCTGGGATTATCATATCAATTTCTATCAGGGGCATTGCGCCCTGCTGGAAGAAGACTATGAGAACGCACAACTTTACTTTGAAGATGTGCTCTATGACATCGTTGGTGATTACTACCCGTCTTCAGCGGTCAACCTGGCCTATATCTATCTCATCACCGAGCAAGATGAGATAGCAGCCACTTTGCTACAAGACCTCAAAGACGCGATCCCTACATGGTCAAACGACTATGCGGCCATCGTCACCCGCCGCGCCGTACTCTTTGCCCAAATCGAAGATTATGAAACGGCCTTGGCCGATCTCAACGAGGCACTCAACAGTAACCCCAACTATGCCCCGGCGTATTACGAACGCGGGTTAGTCTACTATGCGCAAGGCGATGAAAGCGCCGCCCAAGCGGATATGGAAAAATATATTGAACTTGCGCCAGATGGCGATTACGTAACCGATGCAGAGGAAAGATTAGAGTAAACATACACACAAGATGGACAAGGGGGCATTAAACACCCCCTTCTGCGTTAACCGCCGATACGCCCCGTAGCCAGCAGTAACGCAATACCTAAAACAGCCACATTGAGAAATAAAAACATTGATATAAACATCCGCTCGATGGGTGTCATCCCTAAAAATAATGTGGAACGCGCACTGCCACCTTGCACATCAATCTCGTCATCGTCGTCAAAGCCAAGATCGTCTGTTGTGCTACGCCTTAGATCATCAAAATCAACCATTATTGCCCCCGACACGTTTATTATGAGGTCGTTTTTAATAGTGTAACATGACTCTATCATGCTATTGTGTTTAGATGTTGTAACCCTCATATAAGTTCTTAGATACGATTTAACTAGCCCGTAACCAGCGATTATCAACTAATCGAAATAACACCTGAAAATCCAACGTGCCGAGCGTCTCATCTTCATTGCGCACCGTCGCAATTAGCTGAATTTCGCCCGTATCAGCCGGGGTGGTAAAGCCCGTAGAAACTACCGTGTAAGACTCTGTGATTAATTTTTGCTGAAAGCGTTCCTCCGCTACTATGCGCACGGCGGGATCTTGGGCATGATAAAGTTGCAAGAAGTCATTTAAGAGGCCGTCATTCGCATAACTTTGCTCTCGACGGAGCCGCCATGTGAAGAAATCGCGCCAATCAACCGGCAATTGGTCAAGCGTCACGCCAGTAATATCAGTCAAAAAGCCGATTGTGGCATCCGGGGGCATCTGCCGCAGCAACGCGCCGACTGTCTCCATGCCGTAGTTCTGCGCTAAAGACTCGACCAAATACGCGCCGGTATCCACCTGTACAAAGCGCCCCACGAGCCAATTAACCGCCGCACTCCTGAAGTAATTGGCATCGCTGTTTACAAAGACTTGCTGCCCATTCATCTGATAGGCGACCAAGCGATCTGCCAGCAAAGTAGCGACTTCCAAGCGCCAACGCGGATCAAACGGCCTATCGGAGCGTGCGCGGTCGGCATACGGCGATGAGATAATCATCACCCAAGGGTCACCCCGTAGAGCGCCCGGTGCCCATGCCATCTCTTGGCGATCTTGCGGCGCAACCTGAATGCGAATAGCCGGGAGTTCGGCGCAGTCTAAGGCATTACAGGCAGCGTCAATCCACTCGTCCATCGCTTGCCCCAGGGACGACGCAAACAGGGAGTCTACCTCACGATAAGCCACTGTCAGATAATCCCCCACATACTGCTGGCTTTCACCCCAAAACGTATAATCCGGCGGGACATGATACCAACCAACATTTTGTACTTCGCCCGTCTCGTTGCGGTCTTCATAGGTGTAATAAAACCATGTGCGCGTATACGGCACACCGTCAATAATCTCTTGGACTTGCACCCGTGCGCGAGGATCATCAATTTCAATATCCAGCACTTGCCCGGTTAACTGCACTTCCTCACGCTCAAATAACAATGTTTGGTAGGCTTCAAATTCGGTGCGTTGCCGCCGCAGCCAACTTTCATCTGCACTCCGCTGGAACGTCGAAAACGCCTGCCAATCACCAATGCGTAAGGCGGTGATCTCCGCTTGTACCGTATTGCGCAGTTCGTCTTCGATCTCCTGATTCACCTGCTGGATCTGATCCACGATGAAGGCACCCGCCCCCAGGAAAAGCCCACCTAAAACTAAAGTCACAAATAACATGCCCGCTAAATTGCGGCGACGACGACGACGCGCATCAGGGTCTTCGCCCAGGCTACGCTGGACGGAACTCTCTGATTCAACTTCCCAATCCAGTTGAATACCCATTATTCAATTAAATCTCCTGCAATTACAGTATGTTGTTGGCCGTTACGGTCGCGGATGAGCAACGCGCCTTGTGTCGTGACGTTGGTCGCACGCCCGGCGATGCCGTTAATGTGTACGTCTTGCCCAAGCGTGTCTAAGCGTTTGCGCCAAGCATGGAATAGCGCATCGCGCCCCCATTGCCGCGCCCAATGGTCGATGCGCTCTAACAACCACACAATCAAATCTACGCGATCCACACGAACGCCGAAAGCGGGTTCAATGCTAATCGCTGTATCCCGCAACACATCGTCAAAATCTACGCGCACGTTGATGCCCATGCCAAGCGCCACCCCAACGAGGTGATTGCCATCCCAGGCGGCCTCCGGCAGCACACCGCTGACTTTGCGCCCGTTGATGCGCACGTCGTTGGGCCATTTAATGCTGACTTGATATGCGGCGGGGTCAACGTCATAGTGCGTTCCGGCTTGTTCGATCATCTCCGCGATGGCTAACGCACCAAGCATCGTCACTTGATGCAAGGCATCCACCGGCGGCTTGAGCACGACCGATACCGCCAACGCAACGCCCGGCGGCGTATGCCACAAGCGCCCATGTCGTCCCCGGCCTTTAAGCTGCTCATCACCAACGATTACAGCGCTCCCCTCAACCCCCTCACGCAGCCACTCTAGGGCAAGATCTTGTGTACTATCCACCTGTGCATAATAACGTAGCGGACGGCTAAGACGCTGCCGCAATTGTGTTTCATTCACGTATCACATCATCCCTAACGGTCAACATGCCGCCATTTTATCATGTTGGAGGTATTGCTTGTCCATGCCCCATATGCACGCGAAATCATGCAAGCCGTCTAAATCAGCGTAGGTTTTTATCACAATCCCATTTAAAATACGGCCATAAACGAAATAATCGTTTGTGTCGCTTGATGACGCATCTACAATAAGCTAAAAATATTTCAAAAAGTAAAAGGATAGTTTATATGGGTACCCAAAACGGACGCGAAGCGGTCATCTTATCCGGCGCACGGACGGCGCAAGGGCGCTTTTTAGGCGTGCTTTCCGGCAAGACAGCCGCAGAATTAGGCGAAGTCGCCGTTAAAGCCGCCGTCGAGCGCAGCGGTATTAACGCGGCTGATGTCAACGAAGTCATCATCGGCAATGTCGTCAGCGCCGGTGTCGGCCAAGCCTTACCCCGGCAAATTAGCCTCAATGCCGGTGTGCCGGATACCGTCGGCGGGATGACAATCAACAAAGTATGTGGGAGCGGCCTTAAGAGCGTGATGTTAGCCGCGCAAGCCATCAAAGCCGATGACGGCGACCTGTTTATCACCGGAGGCGCGGAAAATATGAGCCGTGCGCCGTATCTCAACGATAGCGTGCGCACAGGGAATAAATATGGCGAAATCGCCATGCGCGACGCGCTGCAATTCGATGGCCTCTGGTGTAGCCTGCAAGATTGGGCGATGGGTAACGCCGCTGAATTTATCGCCAAGCAGATGGAGCTAGAGCGCGGCGAGCTTGACGAGTACGCACTCCGTAGCCATCAACTCGCGGCGAAGGCGACCGAAGAAGGCAAGTTCAAAAAAGAAATCGTCCCCGTGACGATCAAAACGCGCCAAGGCGAAATCGTCGTAGATAGCGACGAGTCAATCCGCCCGGATACCAGCTTAGAAGCCCTCGCGAAGCTCCGCCCGGTGTTTGAGTCCGATGGGGTCGTCACGGCGGGCAACGCCCCCGGTATGAACGACGGGGCCGCCGCGCTCATCGTCAGTAGCCGCGACTATGCGGAGAAGAACGGACATCAGCCACTAGCCCGTATCGTCGGTTACGGCCAAGCCGCATTAGACCCCGCATGGATCTTCTATGCGCCAGTCAAGGCCATCCCCAAGGCGTTAGAGCGTGCCGGGTGGAGTGTGGACGATGTTGATCTGTTCGAGATCAACGAAGCGTTCGCCTCGCAGGTATTAGGCGATATGCGCGGTCTAGAGCGTGAAGGCTACGCTATCCCGCTGGAAAAGGTCAATGTGCATGGTGGCGCTATTGCGCTAGGCCATCCGTTAGGCGCGAGCGGTACGCGAGTAGTGGTTACACTCATCCATGCGCTGCAAGATCGCGGCCTTAAGCGTGGTTTAGCCGCCTTGTGCTTAGGCGGCGGCGAAGCCGTTGCAATGGCCGTCGAGATGGAATAAGCAGCTTATGCCAAAGCCCCCTAAATTGGGGGCTTTTTTGATCTATGCGCCGAACAAACTCCGCGCATTTTCAATATAACTGAGCGATTGATGGCGGAAATAGGTGTTGTACAGTTCCGCATAATGCCCGTCTTGCGCCATCAAATCATCGTGATTGCCCTGCTCGATGATGCCACCATCCCGCAGCACAATGATGCGGTCAGCGTTACGGATCGTACTCAGGCGATGCGCGATCAAGATTGATGTGGCGTTTTGCAGGATGAGATTCAGCGCCTCTTGGATCTGTGCTTCCGTGAAGGGGTCAACGCTGGCCGTCGCTTCATCCAGAATAAAGATGATCGGCTTTTGCAGCAACACACGCATCAACGCCACAAGCTGCCGCTGCCCCATACTGAGCAACGCGCCCCGCTCACCGACATCGGTATCTAAGCCGTCCGGCAGACCTTGCAGCCATTCACCCTCACCGACGCTATACGCCACCTCGCGGATTTCCGCGTCGGTCGCATCCAGCTTGCCATAGCGGATGTTATCGCGCACAGTACCGCTAAACAGGAAAGGTTGCTGTGGCACAATGCCCAACCGCGCCCGGTACTTCTCAATGTCAAACGAGCGAATGTCTTGCCCATCAATGCAAATTTCACCCTCTTGGAACTCGTAGAAGCGCGTGATGAGCTTGGCGATGGTACTTTTACCTGCGCCAGTATGCCCCACAAACGCCACATTTTCGCCGGGTGCAATCTTGAGCGAGAAGTCCGTCAAAACGGGCTGATCGGCCTTATAGCCAAAGTTGACATGCCGCAGGTCAATCTCCCCTTTGAGCTTGTCCGCAGGCTTGTTATCGTGCTGAATGACCGTGTTCTCCGAATCAATCAGCGCGAAGATACGTTCCGTCGCGCTTAAGGCTTGCTGGAATTGACTCCACACAGCGGAGAGGTTGATAAATGGAAACCAAAAGCGATCCACACCTTGAATGAATAAAAACCAACTGCCCACATTGACGATGCCCCACACCACATATTGCGCACCGAAGAACAAGATAATCGCAATCGCAAACCCGGCCAGCACGTTCAACGCCGGAAAGATCAACGCGAGCACGAACCCGCGCTTCATATTGATGTCATAAGAGCGCCAGTTGATGGCCGTAAATTCATCATAGATCATCCGCTCTTTGCGGAAGTTCTTCGCCACGCTGATGCCCGTCACACTCTCTTGGATTGTGTCGTTGACCATCGCCATCACCCGCGCACCCTGCCGCGTGACGTTCCGCGCCAAGCGCCGGAAGCCGACCGCCGCCGCAACGATGATCGGCAGCGTCAACAGCAAGATCAACGTAAGCGCCGTTGAACGACTAAACAAAACCGCCAACAAAACGATCACTTGGAGCATCTGCGAGAAAACGTCAGTTGTAATCAGCACGACATCGCCAAACTCTTGGGTGTCGCTGGTGATGCGGCTCACGACTTTGCCCGACTTCTGCACGTCATAAAACGCGAGGTCGCGTTCCACAGCGGCTTTAAAAGCGTCCTTTCGCATCCTAGCGATGACGTTGCCAATCACCCAACTCATCATGTAGCGCCGTATCCAATTGGAAAAATACTGGATAAAGGCCGCGACAAACAACGCGCCGAAAAGTACCGTTAACGTTTCTTGTACGCCTTCAACCTCCAGTTGATCCACACCATAGGCAATCAACACGGGCGGTAGCGCGTTAAACAACGCCACACCAATAAAGCCGATGGCAATAAGGGTCAGGCGGGCGCGATACTGAGCAAAGTACGCCCAAATGCGCTTGAGCAAATAGCCATCGGTATATTGTCTGTCGTAATTGTCTTCTTGTAATCCACCGAAAATTGCTACCATCGTTTATTGCTCCACCGTTTGGGGGTTGTCGTAACGGGCAAAAATACGCTGATAGGCTTCTGAGTTTGCCAGTAAGTCCTCGTGTGCGCCCTGTGCGACGATGCGCCCATTACGTAACACGACGATATGATCCGCCCAACGGATTTGTGATAGACGATGCGTAATGAGGATCGTCGTCCGCCCCTTAGATGCCGACCAAATAGCCTGTTGGATTTTATCCTCTGTGGCGCTGTCAATGGCGCTCGTGCTGTCATCCAAGATCAAAATCGGCGGATTAGTCAAAAACGCACGCGCAATCGCTAACCGTTGCCGTTGGCCGCCACTGAGCGTTACCCCGCGCTGACCGATCACGGTATCGTAACCGTCAGGAAAGGTCATGATGAAGTCATGCGCTTGCGCTTTCTTAGCCGCGTCAATGACCGCTTCCCGCGTCGCATCCGTCGCACCAAAGGCGATGTTTTCCGCGATGGTGCGGCTAAACAAGAAGATGTCTTGCTCAATGATGCTAATCTGTGAGCGTAAAGACTCTAACTCCCATTCCCGCACATCGACATCATCAACCAGCACTTGCCCGGTGTCGGCATCATATGTCCGGTTGATGAGCTTAGTCACTGTACTTTTACCGGAACCAGTCTGCCCGACAATAGCGACGGTCTGCCCCGGCTTGACCGTAAAGCTCAGGTCATGCAGGACGGCGTTCTGTTTCTCACTATACGAAAAATTAACGTTAGCAAAAGTCACCGCGCCCTTGAGCTTGGCCTTATGCCCCTGTACGTTGCGGTCTAAATCCGTCGCTTGGTTAATAATGCTCAGAATACGCCCGGCACTCGCATAACCGAGCGCCACCCGCGATAGAGAATTAAGTGATGTAAACACGGGGAAGCCAAACAGCGTAATCAGCGATGTAAACGCGACAATCCCACCGATGGGAATTTCATTTGCATTATAGAGCACAACCGAATGCCCAAAACCAAAGACCAGCGCCAACCCTAACAGCAAATACGATAAGTAACGCGCTTCGATTTTGCCTTGCTGTACAAAATAATCGCGCACTTCATCCGCTAGGTTATTAAACTGATTGATCTCATATTTTTCTTGTGCTGCGCCCTTCACGACTGGTAAGCCGTCCAGGGCTTCGGCAAGACGGGCGTTCATACGGCCAAAGCTGGCGCGGACGTTCTGCGCGACAGGGTGCACATTATGGATAAAACGCCACTGCACCAGGCCATGCGTGATGACAAACAGCAGCGGC
>DAOTTT010000240.1:0-3842 GCA_034437635.1 Anaerolineae bacterium
GTAATCCACGTTCTGCCGCCTTCAACCCGGATGGTAGCTTGTTCGTCGTGGGGCGCGATGATGGGGTACTGCGCGTGTTCGATGTGGCGACTGGCAAACTCGCTGGAGATATAACGCATGGCGGACGCGCTGCGAGCGTCATCTTTAATGCGGATAATACGCTGGTCGCTGCGGTGATCGAAAACCGCCCGCTGTATACGCATTAAAGATGACGCTCGCAGCGCGTCATCTTTAATGCGGATAATACGCTGGTCGCTGCGGTGATCGAAAACCGCCCGCTGTATACGCTCCGTGTATGGAATTTGCAAGATGGTGCGGTGTATACCACCGTCACATTTGACCAGCAGATGGGCAAACCCGCATTTAACGCGGCGGGCGATCAACTGGCCGTTGGTACGCCGGATGGCCGCGTCGTCATCGTGGATGTATCCGCGCTGCGTTAAATCTGCCCCTGTCATGTTATTGCATCTGCCATTACAATATTCACGTTTAAAATGTTTTAAATAAAGGATTTGTAATGGCAGATCGAAGAATGCAACGGTTGGCGGAACTGCTCGTCAATTACAGTGTGGAAGTACAACCGGGGGAATGGGTCGGCATCAGTGGCGATGCGACATCACTCCCGTTAGCGCGGTTGGTCAACCGGGCGGTATTAGAGGCAGGCGGTCGCCCGACGTTAATGATGAGCGATGAAGCGATGGCGCGGGACTTCCTGCGGTTGGGCAGCGAAGATCAATTAAGCTGGTTAAACCCCATGCAAAGCCTGTTCTTTGAAAAGGCGGATTGCTTCATCAACCTGCGTGCGACCAATAACACCCGCGCCATGACCAACATCCCCACCACCAAAATGCAGACCGTCTCCCGTGCGCGGACACCGATCATGGAAACATACATGCGTCGTTCGGCTTCCGGTGAGTTCAAATGGGTGCTGACGCAATACCCCACCGAGGCCAGCGCCCAAGAAGCCAACATGAGCCTTGAGGAATACGAGGACTTTATCTACAGCGCCACCTTCTGCGATCTGGATGACCCGGTAGCAGAATGGCGCAAGATCAGCGAGATGCAGCAGAGCAAGGTTGATTGGCTCAAGGGCAAGGATCAAGTGGTGCTCAAGGGGCCGAATATCGACCTGAGCTTGAGCGTGAAAGACCGCATTTTCATCAACGCCAACGGCCAGCGCAACATGCCCGACGGGGAAATCTTCACCGGGCCCGTAGAAGACAGCGCCAACGGTTGGGTACGCTTTACCTATCCGAGCATCGTCAACGGGCAAGCCGTCAGCGGCATTGAACTAACCTTTGAAAACGGTAAGGTCGTCAAAGCCAGTGCGGAAGAAAACGAAGAGCTGCTCATGTCCCAGTTGGATACCGACGAAGGGGCGCGTTACCTGGGCGAGTTCGCCATCGGCACTAACTTTGGCATCAACAAGTTTACAGGTAACATCCTCTTTGATGAAAAGATCGGCGGCAGCATCCATATGGCGATTGGCCGCAGCTACCCGGATACAGGCGGCAAGAACGTGAGCGCCGTCCACTGGGATATGATCTGCGACATGCGCGACGATAGCGAAATCCATGTGGATGGGGATTTGCTGTATCGCAACGGCAAGTTTGAGGTATAGACAGCTTATTTTACGGGGCGATCCGCTGGATTGCCCCTTCTCGCTAGCGCGACATGCGCAATGGGCGCATCCCGTTGAGCGTCACCAGGAGAGACATCCCCACATCCGCGAGGACGGCCACCCACATGGTCGTCATGCCGAGCGCGGCCAACAGCAAGAAGCCAAACTTGACCAAGAATGTCAGCGCGATGTTGCCCTTAATCAACTGACGGGTAAAGCGTGCCAGGCGCACCGTAAACGGCAGCGCGGTGATGTCGTCGGCCATCAGCACCACGTCGGCGGTTTCCATAGCTTGGGCGCTGCCTGCGCCGCCCATCGCCACGCCGACTTTGGCGGCAGCTAATGCAGGCGTATCGTTAATGCCATCGCCCACCATCATCACATTTTTGCCGTCTGTGGTCATGGCTTTCACGGCATTGACCTTATCTTCCGGCAATAACCCCGCACGGACATCGGTCACGTCAATATCCGTGCCGATGCGCTCTGCGACGGTGGCGTTATCCCCGGTGAGCATGACCGTCTCCATGCCAAGCCCATTCAATGCGGCGACGGTCTGCTTGCTTGTCTCGCGGGGTTGGTCGATGCCGGTCAGCATCCCGGCGACGGTCTCGCCATCGTGCAGCATCATCACGGTGTTGCCGTCCGCTTCCGCTGCGTGGACGCTCGCACAGAGATCGTCAGCGTGTGGGTAGCGTTCGTCAAATAGCGCGTGGCTGCCTAGCGTGACGGTCTGCCCGGCGACGTTGCCACTGATACCGCGCCCAGCGATGTTATGGACATCCTGCGCGGCGGCATATGCCTCGGTGACGTTAGCTTGTTCGGCAGCATTGATAACGGCATTGGCTAATGGATGGGTGCTTTGGCGCTCCAAGGCGAAGGCCAGTGCCAGCACATCACGGCAATCGTCGCAGTCCGTGTTGGGTTTCTGGTCGCATACAAAGGCATGATAGCCCGTAATAACGGGCTTACCATGTGTGAGCGTCCCCGTCTTGTCGAAGGCAACGGTATCCACATCGGCTAACGCTTCCAGATAAACGCCGCCTTTAATCAATACGCCGTTACGGGCGGCGGCGGTAATCGCGCTGATGACGGTCACGGGTGTGCTGATGACGAGCGCACACGGGCAGGCGATCACAAGCATGGTCAAGGCACGATAGAGCCATCCGGTTGTATCCGCAGTGGAATAAAAAGGCGCACCGAAGAAAACAGGCGGCACAAACGCGACCAGCAGCGCCGCGATGACGACCCCCGGCGTGTAGAAGTTAGCGAAGCGATCAATCATACGTTGGCTTGGGGCGCGGTTGCTCTGGGCTTCTTCCACCAGTTGGATGATGCGGTTGAGCGTGTTGTCCTCCGCGAGATGGGTGATGCGCACATGCAGCACGCCTTCCCCGTTGATGCTCCCAGCATAAACAGGATCACCCACAGCGCGATTAACGGGCATACTCTCCCCGGTGATGGGGGCTTGATTAACCCCACTATGCCCGTTGATGATCGCGCCGTCCATCGGGATCGTTTGGCCCGGTTTGACCAAGATCGTCTCGCCAATATGTAGGTCTTCTACGGGGATGACCTGCTCGCGGTTGCCATCAATGCGGGTGGCTTGCGCTGGCTTGAGCTTGAGCAGTTCGCGCAAGCCCTGGCGGGCGCGGTCGGTGGTGTAGCCTTCCAGGGCTTCGCCGATGGCAAACAAGAAGATGACCGTCGCTGCTTCTAGATATTCGTTGATGAGAATTGCGCCGATGGCCGCGATGGTCATCAAAAGATTGATGCTAAAGCGCCGATTAATAACCAAGTTGTTCAAGCCATTGCGGGCGACGGGGTAGAGCGCGGTGAGCATGGCGACGGTATACAGCACGCCGCTGTAGTTTTCTCCTAGGCCGACAAGCACCAGGGCTAGTGTAAGCAGCGTCAAACCGCCGCCCATGACGGCCAAGCGCGTCTCCCATCGGGCGATGAGATAATCCCAAAAGCCGATGACCCCGCCGCGTTTGGGCGCTTCTGGCTCGGTGTTTGCCGTCGTGCTGATCGTCTTGCCGAGGGCTTCCACCCGGCGCTTGAGCGTGTTGAAGTCAACTTGACCGTCAAGCGCCATCTTGCTGGTAGAAAAATTGACCTTGACCGCGTTCACGCCATCCAAGCGTGCAACGCCATCCTCAACTTCTTTTGCGCAGTTGGCGCAATCCATGTTACCAATTGTGTAGGTTTGCATAGTTGATAC
>DAOTTT010000241.1:0-4962 GCA_034437635.1 Anaerolineae bacterium
GGATGCGTCGTAACGTTGCTGCCTCTACATTCCCCCCGCTGACGACAACGGCGGTGGGTTTATCGTCAGTTGGGATGTGGCCGTTCATGACGGCGGCCACCCCCACCGCGCCCCCGCCTTCCACCAGCCAACCCTGCACTTCCACCAGCCAAGACATCGCAATGTGGATTTCGTCTTCCGTCACTGTGAGAATGCGATCAACGTATTGTTGTGTCATCGGTATAGTGAGCGCGTCGTCTTCTATCCCGCCGGAAAGCGCTTCGGCCAATGTCTCCCAATTTTCGGGATAGGTGGTGCCATTGATGATGTTGTGCATGGTCGGTGCGGAAAGCGCGTTAACGCCGATGACCTCGCAATCGGGCTTGTGGGATTTAATCGCCAAAGCAATGCCGGAGATCAACCCGCCGCCGCCCACACACACGACGACCCGTTCTACATCCGGCAATTGCTCTAAAATCTCCAAGCCAACCGTACCCGCCCCGGCGATGACAAATGGGTTATTATAAGGGGAAACGTAGGTCATGCCGTCCGCTTCGGCGCGGCGCAGGGCTTCTGTTTCGCAGTCATCATAATTGTCGAAGTCCAACACGACCTCCGCCCCATAGCGGCGCACGCCGTTCACTTTGCGGGATGGCGTATGATTGGGCATCAAAATCTGCGCTTTCGCCCCGGTGAGATAAGCGGCATAGGCTAAGGCTTGGGCATGATTGCCCGACGATGCGGTGATGAGACCGCGTGCTCTAGCGGCATCATCCAAAGCCAAAACAGCGTTGAGACCACCCCGAATTTTGAACGAATGAGTGAGATTGATGTTCTCTAATTTAAACCAAACGTGCTTGCCAAGGTTAGCGGGTTCTAGCAATGTCGGATTTAAGTAGGCATTCAACCGCTGACGCGCTACAATAACATTATTAATCGTAAGTGACATAGGGCATGACTTCCTTAATCTTTTGTTGGTTGCGCAAAGTGCAAGCCTATTATAGTCTAGTCATAGCATTACCCTTGTCCTGAAAACCTGGATAAAGCCGATGTCAGTACCGAACGACCAAGACGCAATACGCCGTCAATACGCGGATAACAAAGCCCTCCTGACCCGCCAGGAGATTCATGACAAGTTTACCGTCCCCAAAGTGAACTACTTTGAGTGGGTACTACAAAGCATACAGTGGCGGGGTGATGAGCGTGTACTAGATATTGGCTCGGCCTCTGGCTCGTACTACGCGCCATTACACGCGCTATACCCGAATGTGCATTATGTTGGCCTGGACTCGTCTTTCGCCATGCTGGAAGAACACCCCGGTGAGCAGCGCGTGTATGCGGATGCGCTTAAGTTGCCTTTCCCGTCGGACAGCTTTGATGTCATCATGGCTAACCACATGATCTATCATCTGGCGGATATTGACGATGGCCTGGTGGAGTTCCAGCGGGTTTTGAAGCCCGAAGGCGTTTTAGTCGCGGCGACTAACAGCACGCAGACCATGCCAGAGCTACAAGTGCTCATGCGCCGGGCAATTTTGCTGCTTTCCCGCGCAGGGAGTGCGCAAGTCCAACCGCCCACGCCTGCGAGTGATCGCTTTGCGCTGGAGAATGGCACGCCCCATCTAGCACGGTATTTTTATGCGGTTATGCGCCACGATTTACCAAGTAAATTGATCTTCCCGGAGATTGAACCTGTCATGGCGTATCTCGCCAGTACACGCGCCCTACGCGAACCACAACTGCCGGACGGCGTGCATTGGGATGATGTCATGATGATTATGCGCCAGCAAATCGCGCACCTCATCAATCATCTAGGCGAGTTAGTCATCAATAAATTAACCGGGGTGCTGGTCGCCAGTGATCGCGGGGATTTTATACAAACATTTGTGGATATTCATGATAAAGCTGAATAGATTTAAATAAAGCAAAAGCGGCGCATCATAACCACGATGCGCCGCTTTTTTGTTGTCTGGATGATTTAGTCGATGAAGCCGTTATCCCGCAGGAAGGCTTCCGCGACGGCTGCCGGTTCTTCACCTTCGACATCGACACGACCGTTTAGACCTTGCATGGTCGCGTTGTCCATCGTCGCGAAGATCGGATTTAAGATTGTGACGATTTCTGGATTTTCGCGGATGAACTCACCGCGGAAGGTGGGCGCAACGGCATAAATGGGCTGTGCACCTGCCGGGTCTTCCAGCACCACAAAGTCAAAGGCTTGCAGTGCGCCGTCGGTGCTATACACCATAGCGATGTCCGCGCCGCCTTCGTTTAACAACTGTGATGTTTGCGCCGGGGTTGCACCCGCCAAGATCACCTGGCTCTCTTCGGTGATGGTGAAGTTGTAGATGTTCTCAAATGCCGGGAAACCGTCCGGGCGTTGGGCGAATTCGTCGCTGGCCGCCAAGACCATCTCGTTACCCGCGTTGATGTAATCCGCCAAGCCTTGTACAGTGGTGATCTCGTTGCTACGCGCCAGTTCACCGTCAATAGCCAGGGCGAAGGTGTTGTTCATCGGGGCGGGTTGCAGCCACACCACATCGTTGATCGTGGCATCCAATGAGCTTACGGTAGCGTAAGAGGCATACGCATCGTTTGAGAATTGGATGATTTGATCTTGATCGACATATGCCACATCGCGGAAGAAGAGCGAAATGGCGGTCCCTGTATATTCAGGATATACGTCAATTTCACCAGCAAGTAGGGCTTCGCGGTTGACTACGGTTGCACCCAGGCTGGTGTTGTCTGCTACGTCATATCCGTTGGCTTCGAGGGCTGTTAAGATGATCTGACCGACAACGAGTGCTTCGGTGTCGAGCTTAGACCCCACACTCACATTAGGACCTTGTGCTGTGACAAAGCTTAACGACGCTAAAGTGAGCATCATCGCCAATAGCAGAGCAGTTATTTTTTTCACGTTGGAACTCCTTGTTGTCCAATATGTATATAAAAATTGTTATAGGGACTAACAAATCCCTTTAACGAAACATGGGTTGGGTAGTTTTTTTAGTCGTGATTGTGCGGAAAGTTTTTTCCTAACAAACATAGGGAGATTAGATGGGGTACTGAAAGTAGAACACAAGTTTTATTTTAAGGGGTTTCGTAATTACAGACAACTAAATGCCGGGGTTATTTATCTTTTACTCATCTTTTGCCTCTGTAAAAACAATTTTAACGCTCTGGACGACCATCCGCTGCTGATTTTGGTAGACATCCACAAGGCGGCGATTGCCGCCGCCTTGCTTGGTAAACAGTAAACGCAAGAAGTGCCGCTCGATCTCATCGAGCGAGTTGTGGATGGTCATCGTTTCAGGAATAGATTTATCTTTGTTTTCCCAGAAGACGACGATAGACGCATCGAGCACACTCACTAACGATGGCCGATTTTTGTATGTTTTGTTGCCCCAGTTGCGCTCGTGCGCCTGGACACGCTCCAAAAAGGGTTTGATTCTCATGCCGTAGTCGCTAATTCGTCAACATTGGTATCTGGTACATCGTGTATGCGCAGGGGCAGCTTAAAGATAAAGTCCGAGCCATGCCCAAGTTCACTTTCTACCCAAATTGTACCATCATGCGCGGTCACTGCTAAGCGGCAGAATGCCAAGCCAAGCCCTAATCCTTTGGGTGCTTTTTTGTAATTCACGCGGTTGAACTTATCAAAGATGCTGTCTGTCATTTCTTTGGGAATGCCGGGGCCGCTGTCCCGCACGCGGATGATAACATGATCGTTATCTTGATAGGCGATGAGCGTAATAGAGCCACCCGCAGGCGTGTATTTGATGGCGTTTTCCATCAGATTGATGACCACCCGTAAGATCATGTCGTTATCGACTTCAATCATCGGGAGGTTATCTTGTAGGGCGAACTTAAGCCGTTGCCCTGCTTCTACGGCGAGCGGCTGCACGAGATCCACCGCTTCGACCAAGAGGCTATGGAGATCAACCGATTGAATATCGAGAATGGCGTTTCCTTCTTCCAGGCGTTGCACATCTAATAGACTATCGACCATGCGCCGGAGTTGGCGGGCGCTGCGGATGCCGACCTGTAGTAAAGCCAGGACTGCGGGTTCATCATAGTTGGCCAATACTTGCGAGAGCTTCTGGATGCTAGACGACAGCGTTTGTAACGGCCCACGCAGATCATGATAGACCATCGCGGAAAGGTCGCGGCGCAGTTGCTCCAATTCCATCTGCGCTTGGATGTCTTGCTCGACCCATTCGATGACTTCTTCATCGTCCACCGTGAGATGGCGCAGACGGGCAATAACGGGGATTTCTTCGCCGTTGGCCTTGCAAATGTTGGTCTGTATGATGTGTTCTTGGTCGTATGGCAAGGTATTAAGCGGCTTGCCTTTGATGATCGTCTGTAGGTTGACGCCATGTAATGTGCTGATAGGTTGCGCTAACAAGGTGTTGCGTTTGTAATCGAGCCAGTCTATCGCTTGTTGGTTGGCATCCAGGATGGTGCCGGATAAATCCGTCATGATGATAGGGGCGACAGCGTTATCAAAGATAGTGTGATAGCGTTGGTTGGTCATGTTGCCGTCACGGTGATCTAACGCGGTGGTTAACCCACCGCTGACCATCTCCGCAACTTCTTGCAAGACTGCCACCCGTTCGCTATCAAAGTAAGCAACGGTCGGATGCCAAAACAGCATCACGCCTTTGATGCTTTTCCCGCGTTGGATGGGCAAGCCTATCGCTGACCCACTTTGCGGCAAGTTATCGGGTAAATCCGGCCAGCGGGGGTCTGTGGCGATATTGTGCACAACGACAATGCGGCGATCATAATACACATAACCAACAAGCCCGCGCATCAGTAGCGTCTTCCAGAGATCGGCGATTGAATCCGGCATTTGATAGACGATAACATCATCCAGGCTGCTGCCATCATGGAAGGTCATCACAACGCCTTGTTGAGCCTCGACCATATCGGCGGCGTGACCAAGTGCCAATTGCAAGATCCGGCGGGCATCGTATCGTT
>DAOTTT010000242.1:0-2042 GCA_034437635.1 Anaerolineae bacterium
GTGCGCAAACGAACGCCTTCACCCCGCCTAACTTAGAGCATCTACAAACGCTTGCCAGCCAAGCAAGCGTGGCAATCCGCAATGCGGAGTACACTGAAGAATTAGAGATGCGCGTAGAACAACGCACACAAGAATTACAGATCGAACGCCGATCTTTACAAACGATCTTGGATAACACTGGCGAAGGCATCACTTATCTAGAAGGACAAACGATACGGTATACCAACGACATCTTAGCGCAGATGACCGACTATACACCCGGCGAATTGCTCAGCATGAACATCCAACAACTGATTCAACCCGCTGCGGATGAAGGCGAGAAGCATGATTTTTGGGAGATCGTCAACGACCACACACAACAGAATAAAATCTGGCGCTCTGAGGCCATTGTACGCTGTAAAAATGGCAAGACGTTCTACGCGGGGCTGACAATTTCACTCATTGATAGCGCAGAGGGATATGCACGCACGGTCATTCTCATCCGCGACATCAGCGAGGCCAAACTGCTGGAAAAGCAAAAAGCTCGCTTTATCGCCAACGCCTCGCACGAGTTACGCACGCCCATCACCAGCCTCAACACTCGCTTATACCTGATGCAACGCGCACCAGAGAAGCTATCAGAGCATATCAATATCTTAGAGCAAATCATCGACCGTATGAACCGCCTTGTAGAAGATTTGCTTGATACGTCTCGCTTTGAAAACGGTGTCATCCAGATGCGTCCACGTAGCATTGTGCTCCAAAACGTGCTCAACAAAGTGATTGATCTACAAAAGGATAATGCGCTCAACAAACAGATCACCATCACTGATTTTTTGGAAAATGACCCGGTGCAAATCTACGGTGATCCTGATCGACTGGAGCAAGTGTTCACGAACCTGATTAACAACGCCATCAACTACACGGAGGATGGGGGCACAATCACCATTCAAGGTGAAATCCAGCCAGAAGACACTTACATTGTTATCACCATTCAAGACACAGGCAGCGGCATTGAAGAAGAACACCTCAAGAACATCTTTCAGCCATTTTATCGCGGTAATATAGCGGTACGCGGTACGGGCCTTGGCCTCAGCATTACAAAGGAGATTATTGAGCAGCATCGGGGTAGCATCACCGTAGATAGTAAGATAAACGAAGGCAGCACATTTACAATCAAGTTCCCCCTCAGCTAGCATGAATAGCCCAAACCATTACACTAGATTCGGGGAGGAGATATGCGGCTCTGGTTTTTGAGTTTGATATTTATTTTGGTGGCTTGCAGTGAGCGGGCCAGCGCGCCTACGCCTGTAACAACGGTTGCAGAAGCGGTTATTATGTCGCCAACAATCACCAGGACCCCATCAGCGACGCTGCCCCCATTGACGACGATCGCGCTATTGCCCGATGCGCCTTTAGCAACACGCCGCCCCCCTTGCGCTGATGCGCCACCAACCCGCATGATCCGCAATACACGCGGGCGCGTAATGGAAGATGACCTGAGACCGCTCAATGTGCGCAGCGGCCCCAGCACCGATTACCGCATCCTCGGACGGCTCGAAACGAGCGAGGTCTTTTTAGTGGTCGATGGCCCGGAGTGCGGCGGGGAGTACGTCTGGTATCTAGTGGAAAAAACGGATGGCAGTCTGCGCGGGTGGATTGCAGAAGGTGAATCGGATTTCTACTATGTCGAGCCTTATTTTCCGTAAGTGTTCGCTGAGTGCACCCGTGCTAAAAAAATGCTTGGCACAATCTATATTTTGCATTATACTCTTGAATTAAGGGGCAGTGGCGAAATGGTATACGCATTTCACTTAAAATGAAACGTCTTCGGACATGTGGGTTCGACTCCCACCTGCCCTACACAATAAGACCGGCTTCGAACATCCAAGTCTACAGAGATCATCATGATTGGTGATCTCTTTTTGTTTGGCGATTTCCTCATCTTTCGTACTAGTGGGTCAATTGTCATGAGCGTCGCCATTTGTTGAGGCGCTCGACGGGACGCGGCGTGGTGGCACCCGAACCGCCAGCCCGATGAAGCCGTCGCGCCCGCGCACGGT
>DAOTTT010000243.1:0-5886 GCA_034437635.1 Anaerolineae bacterium
CTAAAAATAGTCTTGGAGCAATTGTTATGGAAGATGAACGCCCTTATATTGTCCGCACGCTTTACATGGCGAATTATGGCGAAGCCGCCGCAAAGGTAGCGCAGGAGCGCCACAGCCCGAAGGATATGGAGAGTCTGCGCGATGCCCTCAAAAAATTGGAAGCCGCCGATAAAACCCTTGAAGCTGAACTCAACGCTTATGCAGAGCGCGGCTATGAACTGGTGACGACCATCAAGCACGAACTGGCCGCATACCCGGCAGATTTGATGGTGACGGCGATCTTCAAGCGGTAAAGTTGCCGTGTTTGCCGTTCGCCCCTAAACTGAATGCACCTAAAAATCATGGGGAGAATAGTAAACGGCATGAAAAAACTTATTGCTTTTTTGATGGTCATAGGCATGATGGCCGGGAGTGTGACGGCACAGGAAGAAGACATCTGCGCCACATTGCCGAGCATCAGCTATGGGCAGGCAGTCTCTGGGGGCATCACGAACGACTCAAGCCTGTTGGGGTATTGTTTCGACGGGGCTAGCGGAGATACGATCATCGTCACGTTGACGGCGACCAGTGGCAACTTGGATACTTATGTGGTACTGGCGAATACCGACTTATCCGAAGTCTTCGCGGAGAACGATGATATTGCACCAGGCGAAAACACGAACTCCGGTTTTGAGACAACCTTGCCGATAACCGGACAATATCTGTTAATTGCCACACGCAAGAACTTTGATGAAGGCGATACAACAGGTGATTTCCAGTTGACCTTAGAACTCAGCCGGGGTAGTGCGCCAAGCGGCAATAACGACAATAGCGGGAACAGCGGCAGTGGTCTATTGCCGGGAACGAGCAATAATCAGAGCGGCGCGGGGGCTGGTAGCGGTAACGGTCTATTGCCGGGGACGGGGAACAACAATGCGCAACCACCGAGCAGCAACAATAACAATAATGCGCAACCCGCACCGACACAACCGCCCGTACAACCGACAGAAGCCGCCCCGGTGTTCGACTTCCCGGCAGTGGGTAATGGTGTGATGGGCGATACTGCGCCATTGACGATCACCTGTGATACAGGCGAACGCTTAAACGGCGGCGTGGAGTTCTCGTTTATCAACGTGAACCCCGGCTTCCCGTATACGGTGACGGTGGTGGGCTTGGGCGAACTTGACCCGGTGCTGGCAGTGGAAACGCGCCCTGGCATTGGGACGTGCAACGACGACGCGCCGACGGCTTCCGGCAGTATTATTCAGGTGCCGGGCTTGGGTGAAGTCACGGCGAATAACCGCACCTCACAATTGACCTTCACCACGCCGCAGCGCGGGTTCCCGACGAATATCACCGTTGGCTCGTTCAACGGGCAACCGGGGCGCTTTGTGATGGTTATCGAAGGCTTCCGCATTGCGCCAGCCGATGAGCTTGACGGTTTCTCGCTGCGGGTGCCGTCATCGGTAGCCTTGGATGCGCTCGGCGTGTATATGATCTCCTTGGATAATAACCTTGACCCCTATATGGCGATGGGTGCTGGCCCTGGCTTGTCGCAAGCATACTTGACCGACGGTTTTGAACCGGACATCATCGACTATGACAACATCTTCTACCCGGTGCTGCAATGCGATGATATGGGGCTGCGTGAATGCGACTTTACCCCGTCGCTACCGGGGGGCATCTTGAGCATCAAGGGTGGCGGTAATTACGTCGTCGGTGAGTTTGACGCGGGTATGGTGGTCATCCCCAATTGGACGGATCCGATGCTGTATACCTTCGGCTCGGTGAATGGGGCTTCCTCCGGGGATTACGCGATTATGGTCTTCGGTGGCGTGCCGGATTCTACCGGGAATTAAGAATAGGTTAGTCTCGTCAGGAACTTATTTTTTTCCTGCAAATTTGTGTCAAAATATGGGCATTGAGTAAAGGAGAAAATCGTTTCAATGACGAGTGACAATCTGTTACGGACAAGTTTGTTGTTTGGGGCGCTCACGTTCTTGCTGGTGACGATGGGCTACTTCCTCGGTGGCACGGGCGGGTTGATCTTCATGTTGATCTTCTCGATCATCATGAACGGGGGCGCTTGGTTCTTTTCCAGCGATCTTGCTTTAAAGATGAACGGCGCACGCGAAGTCAGCCCGGAGGAAGCGCCGGAACTGCATCGCATGGTCGAGGAACTAGCGGTTAATGCGGGGTTGCCCAAGCCGAAAGTGTGCATTGTAGATAACCCTGTGCCCAACGCCTTCGCCACAGGCCGTAACCCACAGAATGCGGCAGTCGCGGCGACCACCGGGCTAATGGACATCATGAATCGGGATGAACTGGCCGGGGTGATGGCGCACGAACTCGCGCACATCCGCAACCGCGACACCTTGATTTCCACCATCGCGGCGACCATCGCCGGGGCGATTACCAGTGTGGCGAATATCGCCATGTGGGGGGCGCTGTTTGGTGGCTTCGGCGGCAATGATGACGATAACCCCGGCCAAGCCATCGGCGCAATTTTGATGATCGTCTTAGCGCCGATTGCGGCGGCCATTTTACAGGCGGCTATCTCGCGGCAGCGGGAGTTTGCCGCAGATCGTGGCGGTGCGGAGATCGCCGGAAATCCGCTGTACTTAGCCGATGCGCTGGCAAAGCTCCAGGGTTGGCAGATGCGGCAACAGGGCATTCCGCAAGAACATCAGCCGAACCCGGCGACAGCACATATGTATATTTTCCCTATCCCGGTGAGCCGTAAGTTGATGAGCACACACCCGGACACTAACGACCGCATCCGCAAATTGCGCGAAATGGCGGGTATGTAGCATCCAGTACCCCGGCACACCGCCGGGGTTTTGCTTTTAGCCGATGAGGAATGTCCCGGCGACAAGCAGGAACAGCAAACCAGAGACGAAAAGCAACAGGGTTTGATAGTGCTTGTTTAAGGGGTTGATGTCCTCAATGGTGAGCGCGTTAGGCTGCGTGGGGTGCTTGCGTGGGATGAATACCGGCACGATGAAGTACGCAATAATAAAGCCACCCAAGAAGCCGCCGATGTGCCCCCAATTGTCGATCTGGCCGCCGCTGCTGCTGCTGACCGCGCCGAAGACACCGACGGCTAAGTTCAGCAAGGTGATGATGACCAACTGCCGCAGTTGATTCTGTGCCATTTCGCCGAATAATTTACGATGATTAAACAGGAAAACGATCTCTGCGGCGATGATGGCAAACACCGCGCCGGATGCGCCGACCGAGTTTACACTTGGCCCATTGAGCAGCACGCTCAAGATGGAGCCGGTGATGCCACCGAGAAAATAAACGAGCAAAAAGCGGACGGTGCCGAAGAAGCGTTCGACGGTTACGCCGATGGCGTACAGGGCGAACATATTAAACACGATATGAAACGGAATGTTGAGGCTGTGCAAAAACATCGCCGTCGTCAGGCGATGGTATTCGCCGAATTCCAGCACGGCTTGTTGATTGTTCCATGCGCCGTTGTAAAAGTCGAATTGCTGCACGGGTGTCATGACGTATTGGGCGATGATATACACCAGTGCGTTGATGCCGATGAGCACCCACACCGCATACGGTTTGCTGACGGGCATGTGTAGGGTTACCTGCTGCCCGCGATATTTTTCTGGGTCGGGCTTGGGCGGCGGGGCTTCCAGCGGATGCGGGCGGCGAGGTTTTTTGTCCTTGGATGGTTCGTTCAACATAGGTGCGCTACATCTCTGATTCTAATATTTTTGACGTATTCTATATGTAAGCTGTAGTTAGTTTTGGTCTTCTGCCTAAACTGCCTACGCATATCAACCTTAGCATAGAATAGCGAGTTCACAAGATGCCAAGTTACGATTATCAATGTAAAGATTGCGGCGAACGCTTTAACCTGTTCTATAAGACCTATGCTGCGTATGATGCGGCGGAAAAAGCCTGCCCCCACTGTGGCAGCACCGCCTTATCTCGCATTATCAACCGGGTGAACGTAGCCGCGCCGAGCCGTGATTATGGCAAAATGTCATCCGGGGAGATGCTCTCCGTGTTGGAAAGCGGCGACTCGCGGCAAGTTGGAGAGATGTTCAATCAAATCGGCGGGGCGGACCCGCGCTTGGGCAAGGACTTCCACGATACGACGAAAAAGCTCCTTGATGGCGAGTCTAAAGATAACGTGGAGCGCGACTTGCAGCAAGCCAAGAAGCCACCGACATCCACCGATTAACTTATGCCTGCTTCTCCGCGCTGAGTAGCATCCCGGTATAGCGTGTCATGTAAAGCGTATAGGGCAGCTTATGCTCGAAGGCTTCAAACGTCTCTTTGGGGACGTAAATTTCGGTTTCATCCACGCGAATGAGATAATTCCACACGGTGCGGTTAATCGGCTTGACGACGCGCTCTAGTTTGCCGCTGGCTTTCGTGACGGTCTGGTTGCGGATGTCGGCGGTGATGCGCATCCAAAAGCGCCCGAAGATGCCCAACATGGCCGCGTTGCACAAGGTCACGCCGATGCCGATAAACGTGAGGATGTCCCGCCCTTGGTAGAGAAACAGCGTGGCGATAAACGCAAAAACGAACATTAGCCCCAGGCCAACGACGAGCGACCGCCGCCGCCGCACCCGCAGATTGTAGTGTTGCATCTCGCTAAGGGTGCCGGTGCGGTTGGCTTCAAGGTCGGTGGTGTCAAAGCTGAGGGTGTCTTGTAAGGTCTTGGTCATCGTTACATCTTTCGTTCCGTCGTTTGCCTCATTTTAAAACCCCTGGCAGGGAAAATCTATGCCATTGGCCGCGCATCTGGTACGCTTAAGCGCATAATCGACACAATAGCAAAGGATAGGCACTATGCCATCACTTGATCTCAACCCGATTTTAGCCGCTGTGCGCCAAGCTGCACAACTTTGCATCGAAGTCCAAAAGCGGCATATCGTCAAACACGAGAAGGTCGGCCATGAACCTGTGACCATCGCGGATTATGGCTCCCAGGCCATCATCTGCCGCGCATTAAAAGCGCACTATCCCGACGACGCGGTAATGTCGGAAGAATCCGGTAGGCAGTTTATGGCGCTCGTCAACGATGAACAGCGGGCGCAAATCACGGCGCTGATTAATGAAGTGATCGGCGAAAATGTCGATGAGGATACCGTTCGCGCATGGCTCGACCAGGGCAAATCAACCGATGCGCCGCGCACCTGGGTGATTGATCCCATTGACGGCACCAAGGGCTTTTTGGCACAGCGGCATTATGTGAATGCGGTGGGCATCCTGCAAGACCGTGTGCCAGTCGGCGGGGTGTTGGGTGCGCCAGCGTACCCCGGCCAATATAACGGCGGGGCGCTGCTGTATGCGCTGGATGGCGAAGCGTTTATCGAGTCGCTCATGCCGAGCGATGACCGCCGCCCGATGACCGTCAGCGCCCAGGCGGATATGGCGCAACTGCGGGCGCTGGAAAGCGTGGAAAAAGGCCATGCCGGGTTGACGCGCTTGGCACGGGCGCGGGAGATCGCTGGGATGGATAATCACTTAGTCGAGCAAGCCGACAGCATGGAGAAATACGGGCGGGTGGCCGCTGGCGATGCGGACGTGTATATGCGTTTGCCGCGCCTGGGTAGCACGCGCCCGCATAACATATGGGATCATGCGCCGGGTGTGGCGATCTTAGAGGCTGCGGGCGGCAAAGCTACCGATGTTGACGGCTCGCCGCTGGACTTTGGCGAAGGCAACGCGCTTAAAAATTATGGCGTAATCGCCAGCAATGGCACGCAACACGATGCGCTGCTTGAAGCGGTGAGTAAATTGCTGGAAGAAGAGAAAAAACAAGCCTAATTTCGTAACTACTCAGTTAAGGCTTTTCCAGAGAATAAACGATTCGTGATGTGGTGATCCCTTTGCCCTCACCTCCCGCCCCCTCTCCCGAACGTGCCTTCGGCA
>DAOTTT010000244.1:0-3742 GCA_034437635.1 Anaerolineae bacterium
TTGGTGTTTCAAAAAAAGGTTGGGGAAGTATGTTACCCTAAATAAGAGGAGAACGAAAGCAATAAGAGTGAGAGCAAATGACAACCCAAAAACGGGAACTTGACTTATCAGAAGCTGAAGAAACAACCTTAATCGAAATGCGTGACCATCATGTGAAACCACATCTGCGTGAGCGAGCGGCAGCATTACTAAAGGTTGCATCCGGTAAGAGTGTGAATTGGGTGGCTCGAGAAGGGTTGCTCCGTGAACGCAAGTGGGACACCGTTGCGAGTTGGTTAAATGCCTACGAAACCGAGGGATTAGCTGGACTGTATGATGAAAAGAGGCGTGGTCGTAAACCTGCGGTAGACCCTTGACGAGACAGAACAAGTGCATGACGACATTTTGACTATTTTGAAAGATGAACCCAGAGATTATGGTAGGGATCGAACTCGCTGGCGTTTGCAAGATTTGTTAGATGTTGTGGGTAGTGAATTGCAGTTAGCGATTCACAGCATCAGTAGTCTTCACAATTGGTTACATCGTTTGGGGATTCGCTATCGCAAAGGCTGGGCTTACTTAACCAGCCCTGACCCCCACGAAGCATTGAAATTAAGTGTCATTGAGGCTTTGTTGGCAAAAGCCGAAGCGCAAAGTGATAAGGAGATTGTGGTTTTATGGATGGATGAACTGACGGTCTATCGCTTGCCATCTATAGCCGAAGAATGGGGGGATGCTAAGGGACGGGCACCGAAAGCCCATCATACCCCTGGTGAGGATACAAAGTTACGCATTGCAGGGGCGTTAAACACACAAACCGGACAGGTCACGGTCCGTCACGCACAGAAGATGGGTAGTGTTCAATTACGGGCATTTTATCGCCAGATTCGATGCGATTATCCCGATGCAGAGCAGATTTTTGTCATCCAGGATTGTTGGCCTGTTCACTTCTTACCCGAAGTATCTCAAACGGCTCATGAACTCGGAATTTCACTTGTTCCTTTACCGACTTATGCGTCATGGCGCAACCCGATTGAAAAACTTTGGCGTTGGCTGAAGCAAGATGTCATCCATATGCACTCATGGGCTGATGACTGGCAACACTTTCAAAATGAGGTGCGAGCTTTTCTCGCACAGTTTCGGCAAGGTAGCTCTCAATTATTGCACTATGTTGGCTTATCCAATTAATTCTTGAATTGCCAATAGCGGGTGGTAATTGACGGCATCGGTAGCGGCGATGATACACGATGATTTTGGCTTTACGCTCAAGCCGGATGAAGAAGACCATTGGGTGGATTGCTATAAGGACGACGTGCGACTCACCGTTGCCTGGAGCAACCGCGAAGACTTCTTCCTCATGGCCGGGAGCACAGAGGGAAACGCCTGGGTTGAGCACCTTATACCGCATGTGGATAGGCTGCTCGGTGAGTAGATTGCAGGCGGCATGTGTGCCGCCCCTACAGGATAATTCTTTGAATACAAAGCGGATACACACAATCCTTAAACTAAGAACCAAAAACTAAGAACTAGAAACACATCCAGGAGCCAAGCATGACACCTGCCGAACGCGCCGCGTATCTGCGCGAACAACTCAATACCTACAGCTATCACTACTATATCCGTAGTGAGTCGCTCGTCACCGATGCGGAATATGACACGCTCTATCACGAACTCGTCGCACTGGAAGAGGCACACCCCGACCTGCTCACGCCGGACTCGCCCACACAACGCGCCGGGAGCGACCTGTCGGAGGACTTCCCCAAAGTAGAGCATCCCGCGCCGATTTTGAGCCTTGCCAACGCCTTTGATGGCGATGACCTCATCGCGTGGGAAGAACGCAACCAAAAATTGCTGGATACATCCGCACAGTTTGATTATGTGCTGGAACCCAAATTCGACGGTTTAAGCGTGGTGATCGAATATGAAAACGGCGTTCTCGTCCGTGCGGCGACACGCGGCAACGGCACCACCGGGGATGATGTCACGTCCAATGTCAAGACCATTCGCAGCGTGCCTCTGCGCATTCCCATTCTGCCAGATGGACCCCGGCCACCTCAACGCTTGTTTGTGCGTGGGGAAGTCATGTTTAACAAAGCGGATTTTGAGCAACTCAACGCCAAGCAAGCCGAAAAGGGTGAGCCGCTGTACGTCAACGCCCGCAATACGGCATCCGGCACGCTCAAGCAGAAGAACTCGCGCATCACCGCCGAGCGCCCATTGACGGCTTACCTATACGATGTCATCGCCATGAGCGATAACGATACCGACGGTCAGGCCATCATGTTGGATACGGAACAGGCCATGTTGGATTATCTGCGGGATTTAGGCTTCAATATCCCACCTGATACCACCTTTTATCCAACATTATCCAACATTATCCAACAATTACCCACATGGGAAAGCCGCCGTGATGCGTTGGATTTCGAGATTGACGGCTTGGTAATCAAGATCAATAATCGCCGCATCGCCGCTGAACTCGGCGTTGTCGGCAAAGACCCACGCGGCGCAATCGCTTTTAAATTCCCCGCGCAGGAAGCGACAACCAAACTCCTGAATGTCACCGTGAATATCGGGCGCACGGGCAAGCTCACGCCGACGGCCAAGTTGGAGCCGGTCTTCGTCTCCGGCGTGACTGTGAGCAACGCCACGCTACATAACTATAATTTCATCGCAGATTTAGACATTCGCATTGGCGATCAAGTGGTGATTAAACGCTCTGGCGATGTCATCCCGTATGTAATCGGCCCAGTGACCGCCGCCCGCACCGGGGACGAAACACCCATCTACCCGCCGGAACGCTGCCCCTTCTGTGATACAGCTATCATCCAGCCGGAAGGCGCGGTCGATCATTATTGCCCGAACCCCACCTGCCCAGAGCGTGTGTTCCGCAGTATTGAGTTTTTCGTCTCACGGGGTGCGATGGACATCGACGGCATGGGACCGCAGACCGTCCGCACGTTGATTGATGAGGGTATCGTCCAAGACGAGGCCGATATTTTTTACTTACAGCGCGACCGCCTGCTTGAGCTTGAACGCTTTGGCGAAAAGAAAGTCGATAACCTGCTAAATGCTATCAACACGGCGAAGGAACGCCCCCTGTGGCAATTGCTGGCCTCACTCGGCATTGATGGGGTCGGCTCAACCGTCGCCCAATCGCTTGCAACACAGTTCCACACCATCGACATCTTAAAAGAGGCGACCGCCGAGCAGATCGCCGCTATTGACGGTATCGGCACGATCTTAGCGCAAAACGTCGTCGATTGGTTCAGCGATGACCATCATCAGAAGATCATCCACAAAATGCGCGAAGCCGGAGTCAACATGCAAGCCGAAGAACAAACCGCTTCCGGCGATCAACTGGCCGGCATGACGTTTGTGCTCACGGGCACACTGCCCACACTCACCCGCGATGAAGCCGCCGATATGATTAAAGCACATGGTGGCCGCGTGACCAGTAGCGTCAGCAAGAAGACCTCTTATGTCGTCGCCGGGGAAAAAGCCGGGAGTAAGCTCACGAAAGCACAATCGCTTGATGTGCCCATCCTCACAGAAGATGCCCTGCGCGAGATGTTAAAATAAAAAGGACGTAACTACTCAGGTAAAGCCTATATCCCGCATCGGCTCAAAGCCGATGGCAACATTAAACGCTAGAAAGCCCGTAAACGGGCTAGTCAGCGCGAAAGATCAATTTTATACAGCCCGTTTACGGGCGGCGCATACATGCGCTGCACTGTGCTAGCCCCCGGTTTTGAACCGGGGCAGT
>DAOTTT010000245.1:0-7420 GCA_034437635.1 Anaerolineae bacterium
ATGATCTATGTAGGTATGAATATGCATTGGGAAGACCACCGCTTTGATATTCCAGCATTGCCGGAAGGCCAACACTGGCACGTATTCGCCAATACGAGCGAACACGTCCCACAAGATGTCTTCGCACCGGGCACAGAGCCGGTTATTGATGCCCAAGATCACATCTGGATAGGTGCACGTTCTCTGATTATCCTTGTGGGGAGATAAACACCAAAAACAGCAAGGATTTAGATTGACCGCAACTTCTCAAATGCATCCTGTAAAGATGCTGATACGCCTGTATGATGGCGAAGCGACCAAACTCTTTTGGGCGCTATTTTTCTATTGCATCAAACATGCCGGGGTTTGGCTTTGGCCGTTATTAACGGCGAATATCATTGATGTCGTTTCAAACCCACAAACACGGCCCATCAGTGATTTATGGCTCTACGCTGCGATCTTATTCGTCGTCTATGTGCAAAACATACCGTTTAACTACGTTTATATGCACTTCTTCAGCACGGCCAACCGCAACATGGAGCGCCATTTGCGGGCACGCCTCACCCGGCGCTTACAACGCCTCTCTATGAGCTTCTATCAAAAGAAGACAACGGGCGCACTCCAGACTAAGATGCTGCGCGATGTTGAGGTCATCGAACAACTGACCAAGCAATTGTTCGAGAGTATTCCCATTACGCTCATCACAATTGCAATCGCTGTGATTGTAACGGCCATCCGTGCCCCTTGGTTTTTGCTATTTTTCGTCCTGTTCATCCCGGTAACCGTGACGATTATGAAGCTCATGCAACGTCCACTGCAAAAAAGCAACCGTCACTTCCGGGAAGAAGTAGAAGGCATGTCCACACGGGTTATCGAAATGCTGACGCTGATCCCTGTCACCCGCGCCCATAGCATCGAACATCGGGAAATCAACCGCGTTGACGAAAAGTTACAACGGGTGCGTCAAGCTGGCCGCCACCTTGACCAAACAAACGCCCTCTTTGGCTCGATCACCTGGGTGAGCTTTCAACTAGCGACTTCATTATGTCTCATCACAGCGGCTTATTTTTCTTACACACAAATTTTACCAATAACAGTTGGCGATGTCGTGCTGCTCACGGGTTACTTCACCAATATCACCAATGGCATCTCGCAATTAGTCGGGCTTATCCCACAGATTACCAAAGGATTTGAGTCTGTTTACTCATTACAAGAAATCCTGGAAGAACCAGATATTGAGCAAAATGAAGGCAAGCAACAAGTTGAAAACATCAAGGGGTACTTTTTGCTAGATAACGTCTCATTTGCCTATCCTGATAGCGATGAAACCTCCATCAAGAACATCACTTTAGGTGTACAGCCCGGCGAAACAATCGCCTTTGTCGGTGCGTCAGGAGCGGGCAAATCCACGTTGATTAATCTGCTCATCGGCTTTATACGACCGACAGATGGGCGCATCCTCATTGATGATATGGATATGAACAGGATGGATCTACGCAGCTATCGGCATCATCTCTCAGTTGTACCCCAAAAGACGATCTTATTTGATGGCACCATCCGCGATAACATCGCCTATGGGGTTAAAAATGTAAGCGATGAAACCATCTGGCAAGCATTAGAACAAGCCAATGCCGCAACATTCGTGCGCCAACTGCCCTATAGCATTGATACATGGATTGGCGAAGATGGCGCTCGGCTTTCTGGCGGGCAACGGCAGCGTTTAGCCATTGCCCGCGCCCTGATTCGCAATCCGCGCGTTCTCATCTTGGACGAAGCAACATCCGCGCTAGACCCAGAATCCGAAAAGCTAATTCAAGGCGCTCTCACCCGCTTGATCGATAATCGCACGGCGTTTATCGTCGCCCATCGCCTTAGCACCATCCGCCATGCAGATCGCATTGTGGTGATGGACGATGGGCAAATCGTTGAGATTGGCAGCCACGATGAGCTTATGCACCAAGGCAAAGTCTATGCGCAAATGCACCACACCTCACATGCCGTTTAAATAATCTCGGAGACAAGGCGCTCACGCTGCGTAAAACCTTCACCATAAGCACTATGCCCCTGGCCGACAACGACGAAAGCGCCAGGGTCAACTTGGCGCACTAACCGCTGCAATTCCCGGATTTGTGACCGCTGCGTGGAGACATATAACATCCAACGCTTTTGCTTGGTGTACATCCCCGTGACTTCCCATCCGGTTACACCGCGATCTAACTTGACCATTATCACCTCAGATACGGCATCCGGCTCTGTGGTGATGATAACCGCCGTGCGGATAACCGCCGGGCCTTCGAGCACGTAATCCGATGCAAGCCCGCTGATGAATAATGATAGCGTTGCATAGAGCGCCGCCTCCCAGCCGAACGCCACCCCAGCCGCCAAAATAACCAGAACATCCGTGTAAAGCAATGTTGTGCTCATAGGCGTGCCCATTTTACGACGGATAATCAGCGCCAGCGTGGACGTACCGCCGAAAGACCCACCCGCCCGGAAGCTCAAGCCGCCGGCGATGCCTTCCAACACACCGCCGAAGATGGCATTGAGCAAAATATTCTCACTTACGCCATCATCAGGGATAAACCCGCCCAGTACGTCAAGCATCACGGAGTAGACCAACAAGACATACATCGTGCGCACGACGACGCGCCAACTCCCCGGCAGCATATAATAAGCCATAATCTGAATGGGGATGTTCAGTACAAATGTCATCAACCCGATGGGCGTGTTAATCAGGTCTTTGAGGATCACTGCCACGCCGGAGATACCACTCGGCGCAATGTCAAACGGCGCTAAAAACACAATAACCGCCACTGCGCTTATCGCCACTGCGACGGTCATCCAAAAATATTGATTGAGCAAGGATTGCCAGCTTTGGTTCATTATGCCTCCTGTTCTTCGATGTAGACAAGAGGCACATCTTGCAACTGATAGCGGCTAGAATCAAGCCCCGGTATGCTCAATCAAACTGTTACCCGTCATATCTTCTGGCTTTTCCAAATCCATGAGTTCAAGTATCGTCGGCGCAATATCCGCTAACTTGCCGCGTGTGACCAGCCCATAATATTCATTGGCAATGACGATCAAATTGACCGGACCAACGGTGTGATACGTATGCGGCGCGTGCGAAATCTCGTTAATCATCCGCTCGCAGTTCCCATGATCGGCTGTGACAATCGCTACGCCACCCTTCGCCACGCATTGATTAACCAGCTTACCCGCGCATTCATCGACCGCTTCCACCGCTTTAATCGCCGCCTCGAGCTTGCCCGTGTGCCCCACCATATCTGGGTTAGCGAAGTTAATCACAAGAAAGTTGTCGTCATACTCGGCCATGCGTTGGAGTGTCGCGTCTGTCAGTTCATAAGCACTCATCTCCGGCTTGAGGTCATAAGTCGCAACCTTAGGCGATGAGACGATCTGCCGTTCTTCGCCCGGCCAGGGTTCTTCACGACGACCGTTAAAGAAGAACGTCACATGCGGATATTTTTCCGTTTCTGCGCTGTGATATTGGGTTAAGCCAGCATTGCTGATGACCTCTGCTAGTGTATTTTTGAGATATTGCGGCGGAAACAACACCTCAACCGGCAAGCCTTCGATGTACTGTGTAGCTGTGAAGACCTGCAAACCTTCCACAAAATCAAAGTGATCTGCGCCTTCAAAATCATTGAAGACGAACGCCTGCGTGATCTGCCGCATACGATCTGCCCGGAAGTTATAGCAAATCACCACGTCGCCGCTAGCGATCTTAAGCGAGTCGTCATCACCAATAACAACCGGCTCGATAAATTCATCGGTCACGTTGTTATCATAACTGCGTTGAATAGCAGCGGCGGCAGTCGGCGCGGTGTGGTCGCTTTGGCGATGCACCATCGTGTTATAAGCGCGAGCCGTCCGCTCCCAACGCTTATCACGATCCATCGCATAATAACGACCACTCACGGATGCGATGCGCCCCACCCCAGCAGAGTCGATCTTCGCTTGCAGCGTCTCTAAAAAGCCAATGGCGCTATCTGTCGGCGTGTCACGGCCATCCGTAATCACATGGATCACCGGATCATGGCCGTGATCTTTGGCAATATCCATAAAAAAATGGAGGTGATCTTGATGGCTATGCACCCCCCCCGGCCCCAATAAGCCCACAAGATGTACGTTCTTGCCGTTTTCTTTGGCCGTTTGCAGCGCGTTAACCAACGTTTCGTGCTGTGCCAGTTCACCGTTTTCAATCGCTATTTGGATACGGGTGATGTCCTGGTAGACCACCCGCCCGGCACCGATGTTTAAGTGCCCTACTTCAGAATTGCCCATTTGCCCCGGTGTCAGTCCGACATACTCGCCAAATGTATCAATGACGGATTTTTCGTATTGCTTCAGCCAGCGGTCATAATTGGGCGTGTGCCCCTGCTTGACCGCGTTGCCGTGCTCCATATCACGGATGCCCCACCCATCCAAAATGATGAGCATTACGGGTTTCTTTGCCATGTGGATATGCTCCTTACGTGTCGTTCATATCAGCCGTTATAACACAGTTGTGTTAAGGTTTCCACATTGACCACACCCACCATCTGCGCCATACTTTAGCATATGGAATCACAACCACTTGCGGATCGCATCCGCCCACAGACATTAGACGAATTTATCGGCCAAGAGCATCTTGTCGCCCCCAGCAAACCGATCTTCCAGACGGTGCAGAACCAAGCACTTGGGTCAATGATCTTTTGGGGGCCGCCCGGTGTCGGCAAGACAACCCTGGCGCGTATTATCGCCAAACAAACCCATATGAAGCTGGCGGAATTATCGGCAGTTTCCGCTAGTAAAGACGATGTGCGGCGCATCGTCGCCAGCACACAAAGCAATGCCACCCCGATGGAACGGTTGTTAAACGATCACGATGACACCAGCACCATTCTGTTTTTAGACGAAATTCATCGTTTTAACAAAGCCCAGCAGGATTATCTACTGCCATATGTGGAAAATGGCACCCTGACGCTCATCGGCGCGACAACCGAAAACCCCAGTTTTGAGGTTATCCCGGCGTTGCTTTCTCGCTGCCAAGTGTACGTTTTAGAGGCGTTTTCCGCAGAGGATATGCAAGCGATTATCCAACGGGGGATCGCCGCGCTCAACATTACACTAGACGATGAGAGCCGCGAATTTTTGATGAACTTTGCTGATGGTGACGGTCGCCGTGCTTTAAATCTGCTGGAAGCCGCCAATCGCCTATACAAAGGCAACACCCTGACCATTGACCAACTCCGTAATGCGTTACAATCCAAGCATTTACGCTACGATAAAGCAGGCGAAGAACATTACAACACCATCAGCGCATTTATCAAAAGTATGCGTGCCAGTGATGTAAATGCCGCGCTTTATTATCTCGCACGGATGGTCAACGCAGGGGAAGACCCCAAGTTTATCGCCCGGCGCATGGTCATCTTTGCCAGCGAAGATATTGGCATGGCAGACCCGCACGCCTTGACATTGGCAAACGCTGTCTTTCGCGCTGTAGAAACCATCGGCTATCCTGAATGCCAGATCAACTTAGCGCACAGCACAGCGTATCTCGCCCAAGCGCCCAAAGACCGCAATGCTTATAACGCCTACTTCCGCGCCTTAGATGATGTCAAAGCACATGGCAATCTGGCTATTCCTATGAGCTTACGCAACGCGCCAACACAGTTAATGCGTGACCTTGATTATGGCAAAGATTATGAGATGTACGGTGATACGAGCCGTCTCCCAGATAAACTTAAAGACAAAACTTATTACGAAGGATAAACCCAATGAAACCCGCCCCCTGGGAATTAACCGGACATGGCTATGTTTTTCTGTTTCGCTTTCCTAAAGCATTCATCCTAGAGCACGGCTTTATTCCACCGGAGCTTAAAGACCGTTATCGCGGCGGGTTTGGCGCTGTTATGCTCGTTGATTATCATAGCTCCCCGGTGGGCGCTTACCATGAGGCGTTGTTTATCCCCGGTTTATTTGATTTCGGCAATAAGCGTAAATATAGCATCACCAAAATTTACGTTTCCACCATTGATAGCGTTATCAATGGACAAGAGAATTGGGGTATTCCCAAGGAGTTAGCCGACTTTGATGTGCAGCCCTACGGCAATAACCTAGAGCGATTTCGGATGCTCACCGACGGGCAAATTATCATCGACGCATTGATCGAAACATTACCGCAGAAGATGCCCGTTAATACGCAATGGTTGCCCTTCCGCCCCGGTTTGATCCAGACATGGGCGGATAAACAGTATCTCACGACTCCGTATGCCAAGGGTAAAGTCAGCCTAGCCTCTTTGCAGAGCGTCTATGTAGACCCAGCACACTTCCCTGACTTTGGCTACCAGCGTCCATTGACCAGCGTTCATGCCACAGATATTGTGATGACCTTCCCCAAGCCGGAGATGCTCCATTATGCAGATCAAGGATAAGGTCATCGTCCTGACGGGCGCGGCTTCCGGTATCGGCGCGGCCCTGCTAGACGACCTCAGCGCATTTCGTTGTCATATCATCGCCGTAGACATCGCGCCAATGGACACGTTGCCATCAGGCAACGCGACAATCCAGACCATGCAAGCTGATCTCAGCCAGCCAGAGGACATTGATCGCTTATTTGACACCATCGGTCATATTGATATCTTCATTGCCAACGCAGGTTTTGCCTATTATGAGCACACCCCCCCGGCAGACTGGCAACGTATCGAACGCCTTTATCGCTTAAACGTATTTTCGCCTTTATACACGCTTGCCAAGCTCCAAGAGCGAAACACCCCATTTCATCTAGTGATTACCGCATCCGGCATGAGCCGTTTCGCAGTGGCCGGTTATGCGCACTACAGCGCGACAAAAGCGGCTTTAGATCGCTTCGCTCAAGCGCATCGCAGCTTATTGCCTAAAGGCAGCCACTTGACGCTGGTTTATCCAATTGCCACGCAGACACAATTTTTTAAGAACGATAACAACCAGGCACCGTTACTTTATCCAAACCAAACCCCGGCTTACGTTGCTGGACGCATCCGGCGCGGCATCCAACGCAATGCGAAAGAAGTGCATCCATCGCCGGGGTTTATCGTGTTCTTGCAGATTGGCAAGGTAATGCCCGGCGTTTACTGGCTTTATCATCGCTATAGCTTGTGGATGCTCAAGCGTAATTTATCATGAGCATCGGCTTGATTTCAGTTGATGTCCGACGTTTTAACTTAAGGCTTTTCCAGAATTTAAATTACCCCAATGTTCGCGGCAGTAATCTGATTTTGCTGCATTATTGTAACTACTCAAGTAAAGCCTATATCCCGCATCGGCTCAAAGCCGATGGCTACATTAGACTATATCGGAAACAATTCTTCGAACAGGCGGAGAGTTGAAATAGAGATGCCATTAAAACTCATTCAAACGCCTGATAAGCGTTTTTTGTGTACCTATGTGTCAATTT
>DAOTTT010000246.1:0-2632 GCA_034437635.1 Anaerolineae bacterium
GGCATCTTGATCTACGGCATCGCAGAACAGCAGGAGAACGGCAAGCGCCATCTACCCTCGCACATTGACCCCGTAGACCGCGCCGAATACCCCAAAGAATGGCTAGAGCAGGTTATCGGCAACATCCGCCCGCGCATTGATAGCATTGTCATCCACCCGGTGCCGCTGGACTCCGCGCCAAATCACGTCGCTTATGTGGTGGAAATCCCACAGAGTGATACCGCGCACCAAGCCAACAGCAAAAAATACTATAAACGGTTCAATTTTGAGTCCGTACCGATGGAAGATTACGAAATCCGCGACATCATGAGCCGCGCTCAATTCCCGCGCATCGAAGTGAGCTTCGCCCTGGAAATCAGCATTCGCACCCAAGCCAATTATATGTCCAACGGGAACACACAAAGCACTACATACACACTGGTTGTACGGGCACAAAACGCCGGGCGCGTCTATGCACAGTACGTCAATAGCTTTATCAAAATACCGGATAAGCTGCTGCCACCCGACCCCTACAATCAACGCAAGCTCATCAAAGAAGATGGTATCATCTACGCGGAGTTTTACGAAGATAACACCGTGCGCGATGTCGTGGACGTTGAAATGGTGGGCGCACACCCGGTTAACAAATATGGCCCGGCACGCTTTGACCCCATCTTGCCGAGCTTATCACTCACCTGGGAAATCCCCTTACGCGATGACTTGGATACCGTGACAGACAACAATCTCATGTTAAAATGGCGTACATATGCAGACAACGCACCAGTCACGCAGGGTAAGGCTTATGTAACGACTATCCCGCGCTTTGACCGTCGCACAAAATAATTTTACAGGAGCTTTTTTAATGGTTTTACAAGAAGCAGCTATGGATTATGCCAACCCATTCACAGACGAACACGAGATGTTCCGGCGTACTGTCCGCACCTTTGTTGAGCGCGAAATTCGCCCTTATGTCGATGAGTGGGAAGCCGCAGAAATTGCCCCACTCCACGAATTATTCAAGAAAATGGGCGATCTCGGCTTTCTCGGCCTCAATTACGCGGAAGAATACGGCGGCGCAGATGCCGACATCTGGTTTACCGTCGTCTTTGCGGAAGAACTCGCACGCGCCGGGGCTGCGGGCATCCCGATGGCAACCTATGTACAAACGGACATGGCAACCCCCGCCCTCGCCAAGCATGGCTCGCACGAACTCAAGCAAAAATATTTAATGCCTGCCCTACGCGGGGACATGGTCTGCGCGATTGCCGTGAGCGAACCCGATGCCGGGTCAGATGTCGCTCGCATCAAAACCCGCGCCGAACGTGACGGCGACGAGTACATCATCAACGGCAGCAAGCTCTATATTACCAATGGCACCCAAGCCGATTGGCTGTGCCTGTTGGCGCGTACCAGCAGCGGCGACGATTATCAAGGCATGTCGCTTATCATCGTGCCGACAGATGTCGATGGATTCCATGTCAGCAAGAAGCTCAAGAAACTCGGCAATCACAGCAGTGATACCGCCCTACTCAGTTTTGAAAACGTCCGTGTGCCCGTCAGTAACCGCATTGGCGAAGAAGGCATGGGCTTTTACTATCAGATGGAACAATTCCAAGTGGAACGGCTCATCGGCGCGGTGGGTGGCATCGCCGGGGCGGAAATAGCCGTGCGGGATACGATCACATATACCCAAGAGCGCAAAGCCTTTAACAAGCCCTTGATCGCCAACCAATGGATTCAGTTTAAGCTGGCCGAACTGCTGACCGAGATCGAAGCCGCCCGCCGTTTAGCCTATGCCTGCGCTGCAAAAATCCAAGCGGGCGGGGATGCGAACGAGATTACCCGCTTGGCCTCCATGAGCAAGCTCAAGGCCGGGCGCTTAATGCGCGAAGTCGCGGATACATGCTTGCAGTTCTACGGTGGCATGGGCTACATGGAAGAAACGTCTATCTCGCGTTACTTCCGCGATGCCCGCTTAACATCCATCGGCGGCGGCGCGGACGAAGTGATGCTCGGCATCATCGCCAAGCTGGAAAACATGAACCCACGCTGATGACGACCGACGAGTTATTGGAGCAAATTACGCTAAAAGGCAATCCGGCGATCATCCAAACGGGTGATCGCTATAAGGCTGTCTTCATGTACCAAGGCAAAACGCCGCCTTACATCGTCGGGGATTTTAACCTGTGGGGCGCAGATGGCGGGACGCAGTTCACCGTGCTAGAGGCCGATCTCTGGCAAGCGCAAGTCGATTTACCACGTGATGCCTATGTCGAATACTTACTATCAACGACACCCGACGACGACACTACCCGCTTTAATGACCCGCTCAACACGGAGCGCACCGCCTACAACGGCATTGATGGCTACAATAACTACTTTTCCATGCCAGATGCCCCGCCGCCCATCCGCCGCAAGAGCAAAATACCAAAAGGCAAAGCCAGCAAAGACACCATCCACGATACGATGGTCATTGGCAATCAGCGCGATATATGGTTCTACGACCCACCCACAACACAGGCTGTACCGCTGGTCGTCGTCTACGATGGCTATGATTATCTCAACCGGGGCAAAATCACGGCGATATTGGATAACCTCATCGCGGAGGGGAAAATGCAGCCCGTCGCGCTAGCGATGGTGCGCCAAGCCTACC
>DAOTTT010000247.1:0-4633 GCA_034437635.1 Anaerolineae bacterium
ATGAACGCTTGATGCGACATATTATAACGAATTTAATCAGCAATGCCGCCAAGTATTCGCCACCTGATGCGCCAATTATGGTTATGGTTAGCAAACTGTCGTTTGAGGTCATATTAACTGTGCGCGACGAAGGTATAGGCATTCCTGAAAAGCATCAAGCAAAGTTGTTTAGTCCGTTTGCCCGTGCGGAAAATGTAAAAAATATTCAAGGGACAGGCTTAGGGCTGGCAATCGTCAAAGCTAGCGTGGATATGCACGGTGGGGAAATCAGCTTTGAGAGTATAGAAGGGGAAGGGACGACGTTTATCGTCAAGCTGCCGCTTTACTGATGCTGCTGACCTGAATATGTTATGATTAAGTGGTATACAGGCTAAACGTAGAAAGTGTATATACATGGATCAACCAAGATTGATTGAAACCCTGGGGTTTGTCACCGGGGGCGGATGTTCTATCGTGGATATTCAGATGGCGCAATGGGGGCGGGAATTGGTGTTTGAAGTCGTGTATCGTACCGCGCCCCGCAACGCCCCGCCGGATGACCCAATACACTTTAACCTGATTTTCCGCGACTGCCGCGAAATCCGCTACAAAGTCTATGCACATATCAGCTTACAAGAGCAAGGTAAAATATCGACAGAAGCGGACATCGCCGAATTGATTTTGGGCAAAGGCCAACATCGGCGCGATGCCAATATCCTCACGAATCATTTTGGCGTGACCTTAAGCTATGGCGAAGCCCTTGTAGAATATAACGATCGTCAGATCAAACTCTAGTGCGATGTCGCTTAATGTCTATATCAGTGCGGATGACGACAGTGCCGCAGCGACCGAGCATCTGATGCGCTATCTTTACACGAAGGGCTATGGTGTAGCGAGCAGTAACCAATACGGCACCGATTTAGATGCCAGTCGGCAGATCACCCTGGCAGCAGATGTGCTGATTATTTTGCTCATGCCCCACACCAGCGCATCCAGCCGTGCCCATGCGGGAGTCAAGCTGGCGCAATCCGCCAATCCCTCCATTATCCCCGCCTTGATCCAAGTGATGTTGTCCCGGCTTTGTTTGCTGAGTTCGTGGTTGATTTGCGTGAGCAGCAATACCCGGAGTTGTTGTTTCATCTGCGGCGGTTGCAGCCGATTACGCCGGGGTTTGTGGTGCCGACGGTGCCGGCTGGTGTGATCTTTCTCGTTGTTATCGTCATGTTCTTGGGGGTGTTTATCGGTGTGGGGCTAGCCAGCAGCCGAATCACGTTCTAAGATGTACGACCATGAGCGGATTTTGTGCTATACTGTGCGCACTTGTACAGTAAGACGATATAAGGTTCATGGACGGTATCGACAGTTTAAACGCTTTGCTCGCCGCCGCCGCCCCCAGTGGGGATGAGGTCACTGGGACCGTTGGCGGTCTCATCTTATATATCACTATCGCTATTGGCTTCTCATTTCTTTGTTCTATGTTGGAAGCCGGCCTCCTCTCGACACCAACATCATACATAGAAACCCAAGCACAGACGGGCAGCCGTGCTGGGCGCTGGTTTCAAAAATCGAAAGAAGATGTCGATGAGCCGATTTCCGCCATTTTGACGCTGAACACGTTTGCACATACCGTTGGCGCGGCTGGTGCTGGGGCGCAGGCGGTCGGCGTTTTTGGGAGTGCCTGGGCGGGCATCATCACCATTATTTTGACTTTGCTCATTTTGATCTTCTCCGAGATCATCCCCAAGACGATTGGCGCGGTGTATTGGAAGGCGCTCTTCGTCTTTAATGCCTATGCGATCCGCATGTTGGTTGTTTTACTTTACCCGGCGGTGTGGTCGTTCCGTGCGTTGACGCGCCTCATCACACCCAACGAAAAATTCCCGACGATTACCCGTGCGGAAATCCAAATGATGGCGACCATCAGCAACGAAGAGGGCAATCTCGCGGAGCGCGAACACCGCATCCTCTCTAACCTGCTGCACTTAGATAAGGTGCAGGTCGGGGACATCATGACCCCGCGCACAGTGATAATGGCCTTCCCGCAGGAGATCACCATCGCTGAGATTATGGTACAAAACAAAGCGATCCCCTATTCGCGCATTCCTGTATACCGCGAGACGATAGATGATATTGTCGGCTTTGTGCTGCGCCACGACATCTTGCAAGCAGCGGCGGAAGACCGCCACGAGCAAACACTAGATGCCATCGTGCGTGATATGCATGTCGTGCCGGAAACACTGCATCTACCCAAAGCGATGGAAGACTTTATGCAGCGCAAAGAGCATATCTTCCTCGTTATTGATGAATACGGCGGCACTGCCGGGATCATCACGATGGAAGATGCCGTAGAGAGCTTGCTCGGCGTGGAGATTACAGACGAGAGCGATCTTGTGGACGACTTACGTCAATTAGCACAACAACGCGCTGACCGTCAAAGGCGGCTACAAGCCAGCCCCGGCACCGTCACCGTACCCAAAGCCAAGCCGAGTGATGAAGACGCGACTGCTGAATAAAGGCGGCATCTGCCCGGCGTTTTGATACGAAAGACCAACCAAAAGCGTAGGTTATCCGTAGAGATAAATAGGGCTGAGTTTTGCCCTGTTTTGCGGTAATATGAAGTCGCTCAGTCGGTGGTTGGCACCGATATGCGAAACAGGAGGTATACCTTATGTTCAAGAAGTTTTCTGTCTTGCTGGCTTTAGTCGCATTGATGGCGCTGAGTCCGGCGGCATGGGCACAAGACGATGACACCACCGACGATGACGGCGGCACCACGACATCGCAGCCGACCTCAACGGTAGATTTCTTCGCGGTGTTGTGTGAAGACCGCATCGTCATTGACCTTGCCGGCACGATGCAATCCGGCTACGACATCTACTATCAGGTGTTTTCTGCGTCCGGCGGCGGTGGCAACGCGCTAACCGACTTGCGCCGCGTGCAGGTCAGCGGGAGTTACAGCGTCAGCGATAGCCTTAATTATTCCAACGGTACCTTACCGGTCAATACCGTCGGGAGCTTGTATCTGGCGATCGCCCGCGAAGGCAACGCGAACAGTACCATCTACAGCGATTTTACTGACGAACTGCAAGATGGTTGCCGCGAACCAGGTAATACGGTCGTCAACAGCGACTCCACCGGACAATCCACGACGACCACGACAACCACCAGCACATCAACCACTAGCTCAACCACCAGATCACGTAGCATCGTGGATGGGCAGTTTACGGATACCCGCACCAGCGCGATTTTGTCGCCGTTCGGCGGTTATCTCAACCCGGACTACGTCCCGGCGGATGATTCCTTAGTGACGATTGGCGCGAATGATAATCGTAGCTTGCCGCGTCAGGCCACCCCCGGCTTGATCTTCGCGGAGTGCGAAAGTTATAAGGTGGCAGAACCGGGCATCGTCTATGATAACGATAATGTCGTCGTCTTCTGGTCATGGTTCACCGCGACGGAAGAGCAGATGATTGACCACATCAGCGACGCGCAATATTCCGTCACCTATTATCAGACTTTAGTCTTACCCAACGTCGTCCGCTCGGAGATACAAGTTATTGGTGGGCGTTATTGGGTGTTTTACTACTCGATTTTGGGCAATCTGCGCCCTGGGCGGTACTATATCGAGTACAAGGTAAGCTGGGATGACGTTCACTTTGACGGCTTTACCGAATATGGCCCCGGCACGGAAAACCCGATTCTGGTGAGCGGTTGCGACTTCGTGGTGCAGCCCAACCCGGACGGCGTGCAACCGAGCTATAACCCCTGGCCTTACCAGTAAACAACGGCTTTTTACAGGCAGGGCGATGTGCTCTGCCTGTTTTCAGTTACTTGCGGAGATTGAGAAAATCACAAAATGGATTTTAAAGATCAACGTGTTTTAGTCACCGGGGGATCGCGGGGGATTGGCCGCGAGATCGCCTTACAATTTGCCGCAGCCGGGGCGCAGGTCGCCGTACATTACAACACCAACACGGACGCTGCGGACGCAACACTCGCCGCGCTGCCCGGTGTAGGCCATATCGTCGTACAAGCGGACATCAGCGACGCGGCAGCCGTCAAAGGCATGGTTGATGCGACGGTCGCGGGCTTGGGTGGCTTGGATATTTTAGTGAATAATGCCGGGGTATACATTGAGCATCACATCGCGGAGATGGATTATGCCGACTGGCAGACAGTATGGGCGCAGACGCTCAACATCAACCTGATGGGCGCGGCGAATGCGACATTCTGCGCGGCGCAACACATGCCGGACGGCGGGCGTGTGGTGAATGTGTCGTCGCGGGGCGCGTTTCGTGGTGAGCCAACAGCCCCAGCTTATGGCGCAAGCAAAGCCGCGATGAACGCGATGGGGCAATCGTTAGCGCAGGCACTTGCACCACAGCGTATTTTCGTGGCGACAGTCGCACCGGGTTATGTGGAAACAGACATGGCTAAAGACATTCTCGATGGTGAACGCGGCAATGCAGTCCGGGCGCAAAGTCCGTTAGGGCGCGTGGCTACCCCGGCGGAAGTCGCGTATACGGTGTTGTTCCTCGCTGCCGAACAAACGCAGTTTTTGACCGGCTGCATCGTGGATGTGAATGGTGCATCATATCTGCGCAGTTAACTGGCTTTTTCTGCTTCGATAATATCGAGCAATTTCTTGTAGGAT
>DAOTTT010000248.1:0-8336 GCA_034437635.1 Anaerolineae bacterium
CGGTTCAGCCGTTGCTTCACGGTCTTGCTGAGACTCCGCCAGTTGATAGAGCCAATCTGCCGGGTCTGCGGCATCGTCATCGCCGCCTTCGGCCTCTTGTACGAAATCCTCTAGCGTTGCCGCAAGGCTATCGTCTTGCTCTTGGCCTTTATCGAATAAATCATCAATCGCGTTGGGGCCAGTCAGCGCCTCCGTGACGAGTTCGTCTTCGCCTGCACCTTGACGATGCGCGAGTTGTTCGAGCCATTCCAGCGGGCTGCTATCTTCTTCGTCAGTGGCGGTTTCGTCTTCTACAACTGCCGGGGTAGGTTGTGCGGCTTCAACGTTGGTTGTGCCTTCTTCCACCAGTCCATCGAGCCATTCCATTGGGTCGGTCTCTTGGTCGGCCAAGCCACCGAGATCGAGTGATTCAAGATCAAGGTCGGTCTCCAGATCAAGATCATTTTCGCCGAGTGCATCCAGATCAAGGTTTAGATCATCCCCTAAGCCCGACAAATCCATCTCCGGGAAGGCATCTTCGGCTTCATCCGTCGTTACATCGTCGCTAGCCAGTGATGACAGCCAATCCAAATTATTTTGCTCTGCGGCAGGCTGCGCGGGTTCTGGCTCTGGTGCAGAGGGGGGTGTTTCGGCTGCTTTGCTTCCTCGTCGTGCTTCACGCTCTTGTTTTTCTCGCGCCTGGATTTCTTCCCATTCTTCAGCGGTTCTGCCGTAGGGGATGTATTTATCCTCGACTTCGACCTCATCCGGGTTGAGTTCGGGGATGTCCATGCGGGTATCGGTTGTAAAGCCTTCGGTCGCGCCCTGGCGGTCGGCCAGGGTTTCCATCCAGGCTTGCAACTCCTCTGGACTCATGGAGTCAAAATCAGGCATACCGCCATCGGCAGCCGGTTGTGCTGCGACTTCTGGTTCTGGCTCTGGTGCGGGGGGGGGTGTTTCGGCTGCTTTGCTTGCTCGTCGTGCTTCACGCTCTTGTTTTTCTCGCGCCTGGATTTCTTCCCATTCTTCGGCGGTTTTGCCGTAGGGGATGTATTTATCCTCGACTTCGACCTCATCCGGGTTGAGTTCGGGGATATCTATGCGGGTATCGGTTGTAAAGCCTTCGGTCGCGCCCTGGCGGTCGGCCAGGGTTTCCATCCAGGCTTGCAACTCCTCTGGACTCATGGAGTCAAAATCAGGCATATTTTGATCAGCAGGTGGCATAATGTCTACCTCTCCGATATTCGGGCGCGTTCGATATTCGGGCGCGACTACCGCACGTCATATTCAATCACTTTTTATTGTCGTCGGCAAAGAGGAAGTCATCCTCTTCGTCATCCTCTACGTCGAAAAAGCTGTTATCCAGCACATCAGTCTCTTCGTCATCGAATAAATCTGATGATAAGAGATCGTCATCGTCTAATAAATCATCATCGCCCTCTGTTAACCAATCGGGCAGTGCCTCACCAATCTCGTCATCTTCCGCAACGGGGTCGGCTTGTTGTTTGCGCTTCCATAACGGCGGTTTGCTGAAGACGAAACGTGGTACAGTCCTTGGCTGACGCGGTTGTTCGGCGGGTTTCTCTGTGCCTGGCAACATATCCAGCGCGACTTCCGGCGGCTGGTACATTTCCGCTTCTACAATAGCATTGAGCCAGTTAAACGCGACATCAGCCCCATCACGCGCAGCGGCGGCTTGTTGCGCCGGTAAGAACGTGCGCTCGATAGGCGCGTCTTCCTCTGCTTCATAGTCTACATCAAAGCCGGGTACCATAGCATTAAGCCAGTCCGGTGCGTTGTCCGCTGGGGCTGGTGAGCGGTCTTCGTCTGGTACTGCGGCTGCAATGACCGCAACTTCATCGGCTTCTTCTGCCATCCAGGGGAGCGGTTCTTCGTCGTCTTCCATATCATCCGCCGCTAACCAGTCGGGCAGGTCTTCGACGGTTTCTTCTTCTTCAACCTCAAAGCCTGGGGCTTCGGTGTCGATATTATCCGTATCATCTTCGGAAACATCATCGAGCCAACTGGGAGCATCACCACCAAAGCTGAATGGGTCGTTGTCATCAGTGTCTTCGTCTTCATCGGAGAGCCAATCTAACGCAGCCGATGGTTCAAGTTCTTCCTCTTCATCTTCATCGCCTGCCATCCAATCCGGCACATCATCAATGGTCTCTGCGGTGGTGGCTGCCATTGTATCTGACATATCATTCAACCACTCTGGCGCTTCTTCTTCCTCTGTCTCCTCTAAATCAGCGACGAAGCGATCAAAATCAGAGCTGGCTTCTTCGTTGGTTTCGCCATCATGAGAGACATCCTCTAGCCAATCCGGTGTTTCATCTTGTATCGCATCATCATCTTCAAGTTCAGCAGCGAAGTCGAAGTTTTCTTCACTATCGGCTTCCAGCTTGGTGGCAAAGTCGAAATCGTCGTCTGTATCGCTGTCACCAGCGATGCCTGCAAGCCATTCGGGTGTGTCGTCGTCATCGTCGTCGTCGGTTTCAAGCTCAGCGGCGAGATCGAAATCTTGGTCGTCGGCTGCGTCGCCATCCTCGACCGCGCCAGCTAACCAATCGGGCGTATCGTCGTCGTCGGCTTCCAGTTCAGCGGCGAAATCAAAGTCGTCGTCGTCGGCTGCGTCGCCATCCTCGACCGCGCCCACTAACCAGTCAGGAGTATCGTCATCATCATCGGCTTCATCCTCAGATGGATCTTCAATTTCCCAATTGGATGTATCTCCGGCGCTGTCTTCCCATGCGAAGGCATCATCGCCGCCGTCATCGGCTAACCAGTCCGGAGTATCGTCATCTTCATTATCATCAAGCCAATCAGGTGGTTGATCCGTCATAGTATTTTCCTCTGATGCTGCCAAGGGACCTGTGGCGGTGAGTTCTTCCATCGCCATCATTTCATCCAGAAGCGAGTCGTCTGTTAGTTCGAGTTCGTCTTCTTCGGGGACTTGTATTGCGGCGGCGGTGGGTATCTCTTCGTCGTCAATGAGTTCAACGCCGCTTTCCTTCATCCATGCCAGTGGGTCGATTTCCATCGGATCAACGGACTCATCATCGTCGCTTTCGCTGGCCGCTTGAGGTGCTGATACATCCTCGTCATCTTCAATAAGTTCAACGCCGCTTTCTTTGAGCCATGCCAGTGGGTCAACTTCTTCAGGGTCGCTAAAGTTGACGTTATCATCTTCTTCGTAAGCGGCAGGATTAAAGCGTCCTTGTGCTTCATCATCATTGATGACTTCAATGCCGCTTTCTTTCATCCATGCTAAAGGATCATCAGCATCACTGCTGTGTTCGGCCATCCAATCTGGAAGCGGCTCATCGCTTGCGACAGCTTCAACATTGTCGAATAAAGCGTCAAGTTCTTCATCGGTCGTGCTATCGTCTTGGAGTAGGTCGTCGGGGTCATCATCACCCTGGAGCAAAGCGTCGAAATCAGGCTCCCCATCGTCGCTCATGTCATCAGTAAATAAACTGTCGAAGTCGTCATCATCATCGTCTTGGAGCAGTGCATTAAGGTCGCCTGTGTTGCTATCATCTTGTAGCATGGCATCGAGATCAAAATCGTCATCGTCATCACCAAGTGATGCTAACATCCCGGTTAACCCGGTGGATTGACGCGGGGGCGGGGCGCTCGACTCCTCAACTGTGCCAATTGCGTCGCTAGTGCTGCCTAGATCGTCGTCGCTAAATAGCGAGTCGAGATCAAAATCGTCTTGATCATCAGCGTCGCTCAAGAAATCGGGTAAGTCGTCGTCTATATCCGGCACTTCGTCCATAAACAACGTGTCGAAGTCGTCATCATCTTCATCGGTTTGGCTCAGGGCTTCCGCGACTGCATCATCAATTTCTTCATTTGACGATCCCCCAAGGGTAGTTAACCAGTCTGGTTCGACTTCGTTAAGTTCTTTAGCGGCGCTGGTTTGATAGTCGCCAAAGTCAAGCATCACGGCTTCATCCGGTGCGGATTGACCTTGTGCTAATTTGATCGCTATGTAGGGATCGACCGCCTCAATGCGGCTGAGATACCGTTGTGCGTCCGATGGCCGCTTTTCTTGCAGCCACAAATCCGCCAAGATGAAATTGGCTTCTAGGCAATCCGGCAGGACACCGATAATGTTCATAGCAGTTTCGGCGGCATCCATCCGACGATCATCTTCGCGTTGCGTGCGTGCCAATAACAGGCGCAAATCCACGCGGTCACGGGCATTGCGCAAGGTGTTCGCTAAGATAGAAATAGCTTGATCGTAAACTTCGTTTTGGATATACTGCCGGGCGACTGCACCTGCCGTCAGTTGTAGGCGGGCGTTTTCCACTTTGCGATGGGTGAAGTATAAATCTTTGAGTTCTTCACTCAAGGTTGGGTTGTTAGGGGTGTGTTCCCAGGCACGCTCAAGGTGCCAGATGGCTTGATTGTATTGTTTCGTCTTGCGATAGACTTGGCTCAAGCCCAGATGGGCGAATTTTTCGTCTGGTGCAACACTCAACACACGCCGCAGGACTTCGCCGGCTTCTTGCCATTTGTCCTGTGAGAGAAGCGCCCGTCCTAAGCGGCGATAGGCCGCAATGTTTTTCGGGAGCTGTTGCAAGATGTGACGACAATGGAAGATCGCTTCGTCAAAGTATCGATCTTCAAGCATTGTGTCAATTTGTTCAAGATACTCATTTAAATTGATTTCAGACATACTCTGTGTCGTATACTGTTGGACGCTCTGGTAAATTATAACACACAACCAGCGTTTAAGCTGTCAACTAAACTATGGCATATTTGAGCGTATAGGGCAAATGCAATGAAGCGTTTATTTGGGATTGTTTTAGCAATAGTAATACTCATCAACACACAGGCGATGACTGCACAAGCGCCTCCGCCAACTTTAGATGATTTTTGGGACGGTCAGGCGGAATGGGTGATGGATATTGTCGATGTCGGCTTGCCCATTGGCGAGAGCGACACCGTTGTACGGGGGGAGGGTGTCTTCTGGTCGTATCTACACGCGAGTTACGAGTCCGCCGGAATAGTTGACCAATGCGGCGACCCGGTAGCGTTCCCTGGGTGTTTGACCGTGTGGGAAAGTACCGACGGTGGCGAGAGCTTCGCACTCCCGGCGCAAGTCTGCTTGCTCCCGTGTGATAGTTGCCCCTGTGAAGATCAACGCGATCATCATGGCTGGACACCAAACGGTGATCGTGCTGCTGCCCAGCAATACCCGCGTGTATTCTTCGCAGAGGATGAAGCCTATCTCGTGTACGAATGGCACGCGCAGACGATCTTGCAGCGGTCTGCTGATGGTGTCGCTTGGTCGGATTGGTCGTATCTGACGGTGCCGGGTGGCACTTGGCCGAGCAGCGTGACACCGTGTAGCGATGTGGAGCGCATCGGCTCGCACCCCAACATTCGCGGCGAAGCCTTTGATTGTTTAGTTGGTGCGCCGCCAGGACTCTATATAAATGGGGATATGTTGTATGTTTTTGTGGCGGCAGGCTCCGCGCCGGGGCATATGCGATGCTATAAAGGCAACCGGTATGAACCGCTGGATAGCCTGCAAGTGTGCGATACGGATCCGCTGTTTGAAGGCGCACGCGATTATGGCCCGACGGACATCACCGACGAACGCGCCAACGCTTACTTTGATTTTCGTTATGTAAGTTCTGCGGATGTGTTGCGCGTAGGGGATCGCTATTATATGACTTATGAGGGCATCCGGGGGCCGGATGTACTCGAGCGTGGTATGGATACGCAATTTGGCCTGGGCTTCGCGCGTTCCGTAAGTGACCGCATTGATGGCGCATGGGAAAAATACCCTGATAATCCGGTCATTATGGATATGACGTTTAATTGGGGTGTTGGTCATGCGGATTTAATCATCATTGATGGCGTAACGTATATGTATACAGCGACATCACAGGAAACACGCGGGCGCTATGTACTCCAATGGGTAGAGTAGGGGGCACACTGGCCCCCGTTGATTTACTCGTCTTCATCCTCCGGGGTGGCCGTTGGTGTGATCTCCGCTTCAAACGTGGCGGTGACATCAATCACGGCTTGCGTTGCGGCGGCAGCGGTCGCGGTAGCCTGCTGCTGCTCAATCTCGATTTCATCGGCCAGCGCCTCAAGGCGCTCAACGACTTCATCGCCAAAGGCATAATCAAACACCTGATCCCACGTTAGCAAGAATTCATACTCGGCGATGGCGTTATCGCGCTCGTCGCGTTCTTCGTAGATTTGCGCACGTAAGTAACGCCGCGAGCCTGTCTCGACTTGCCCAATAGCGCGGTCAATGGCGGCCAGTGCGTCGCCGGTATCCCCACGCTGCAAGAACACCCGCGCTTGATATTCGTTAGAGATATGGCGCAAATCCGGCGGGAGATTGTCGATAAAGCTCACAAGGTCATTGAGGGCTGTATCAAACTGATCGTCTAACCCGGTATCAACAATAATGCGGGCACGGATGAGGCGGGTTTCTGCTTCGTTGGTATAGCCCGCGTCGATTAATGTCTCGGCATCTTGGAAAGCCGTCTCAATTTCGCCAGCGTTATAAGCGGCCTGCATCCGCAGATAGCGTGTGCTCAACGTCGGGTTAAGGTCTAGCACTCGTGTGAGGTCTTGCAGGGCGAGTTCGTAGCGGCGTTGCTCCAGGTAAAGCTCCGCCCGCGAGAGGTAAACTTGCGCGAGTTCGGTAGTGTTGCCTTCCAAACCGAGTGCTTCTGTGAAGACCGTCAAGGCAAAATCGGGTTTTTCTTCTGCCAAGCGCGTATTCGCTAGCAAGCGCAAGGCTTCTGCGCTTTCTGGAATATAGAAGAGGTATTCCGAGTTGATGCGGATGGAGGCGAGCGCCGGGTTTTCGAGTGCTAAAGTCGCCTCGATGCGCAGGCGGTGGGCGGCTTCGCTAAATGGGTTAACGTACACGCCGAGATAGCCTTCATATTCTGCACGGGCATAATCTGTACGGGCTTCTTCAAAGTTGATACGGCGCTCGGTGTCGCGTCCCCGTGCGAGATAGGCTTCGCCCCGTACTACATACATCAAGGGGTTGGCGCTGAGTTCGGGCAGGCTTAGCCCGGTTGTAATCAAGTCGATGGCATTTTCATATTGATCCAATATCACATAAGCCTGGGATAATAACGTATATGGCTCGTAATAGGTGGGGTCAATCTCAAAGGATTGCTGTTGCAAGGCTTCCATATCCGCTAGTAGGCTATCTGCTAAACCACGATTATTGATCTCTAAAGCTGCTTCGATTTGTTTGATATAGATGTTCATATACCCGGCATTGACGACTGGTTGAAAACGCCGTGCGTCTTCACGAGCGATTGCATCTAGGCTTTCGACATCATCCAAGCGTTCTTGTGCGAAGTCTAAGCGCAGGAGCGCGCCTTCTATGTTATTTTGCTCGGCCAATAGGATGGCTTCATAGTAATACGGATATGGCTCGAAGTTATTCCCGGCTTGTTGTTGCTGTTGGCGCATTCGGTCGATGGCTTCTTCGTAATTGTCTTCTTGCTCAAGTGCGGCAACGGCTGTGGAAATTGCGTTGTTTTCTGCATTGAGATATAAGCGCGTGGGCGTGGGTGTGGCATATACGGGCGTGCTATTGAGGTCACGCGGCCACGCATCAACATTTTGACCTGGCGTTGGCGAAGGCGTAAACGTTGGGTTCGCGGTGAAGTCCGGCGTTGGCGTTTGGGTCGGGTTGATGTCTGGGCGCGGGGTCAGCGTCGGCGTGGATGTCGCGGTTGGCGGGCGCGGGGTTTCCGACGCGCCAAAAAGCGCTAACTGTACCTCTGGGCTGTTGGAGATTGCAAAGATGATAGCACCTAATACGATAGCGCTGAACGTGCCGACTGCGGCGGCGATCTGCGAGCGCAAGATCCAGATTTCGCGTTCGCCAGTGCGACCTTTTTCTTTGCGTTGCCAATCAATGCGATCATCGGCATCGGGTAACGGGAGTGGCACTTGGTCAATGCGGCTGATCGCTTCACGGATCATATCTTGATCAGGAATGGGCACACTGCCAACAGCGTCGCTATCGTCTTCTGTGACGAGTGCGTCTTCGACGCTTTGGCGCTCTGGGATCAGGCGTTCGGGGTCGATGCCCATTGCCCGCACAGCTTTGATCGCCATTTCGTTATCGGGGTTGACTTCCAGCACTTTTTGCAAACACAAGAGGCGTTCGCGTTTGTCTCGTGCGACACTGGCTAACCACAACCATGCCTCATCGCGGTATGGGTCAAGGCGTAGGGCATGTTGCAGGAGCTTACGCGCCTGGTCTTTTTGACCAGCGCGAGCGGCTTCTATACCGCGCTGTTCGAGTTCGCGGGCTTTTTCACTGGACACGGCATAATCTCCCTAAG
>DAOTTT010000249.1:0-13810 GCA_034437635.1 Anaerolineae bacterium
CAGGCAGGCCGGCTTCATGGAGTAATGTCAACACCAGATGATCGCGTTCCGCTAGCCCGGCCTTAGTGAGGGCGAGCTTGCCCAGGCGATCTCCAACAAACGGATCCGCGCCGGATTGGTAGATGGCAACATCCGCGCCGGATTGAAATAGCGCCCGACGCACGCCTTCTTCCACCATCTCTAAATAGGTGTCGTCGTCGGTGTTATCCGGTAGACCAATGTCAATATCACTTGGAAACTTGCGATGAGGGAAGTTCTTCTCGCCGTGAATAGAGAAGGTGAAGATGCTGTCATCGCCTGCGGTGATCTGTGCGGTGCCGTTGCCTTGGTGCACGTCACAATCTATGATGACGACGCGCTTAGCAGCCCCCGTCGCCTGTAGGTCGCGGGCGGCAATGGCCGCATCATTCCATACGCAAAACCCCTCGCCATGATCGCGGCAGGCGTGATGTGTGCCCCCGGCCAGATTAGCGGCGATGCCATCTTGCAGAGCAGCATAACACGCGGCGACGGTTGCCCCGGCGGAGCGCCGCGACCGCTCGACCATCCCCGGCGACCAGGGAAACCCGATCCGGCGCTGCTCGGACGCTGTGAGCGTGCCTTGCTTAACTTTATCCAGATACGCTTGATCGTGACAGCGTAATATCTGCCCATCACTGACCGGCTCCGGCACGCATAGCTCTGTGATGTCGCTCTGCTGCACCGCTTGCCGCAATTGCGAATATTTCACCATTGGGAAGCGGTGGCCTGCGGGTAATGGCAAGACAAATTGATCGGTGTAAAATGCTTTCATCGCTTACGATAAATCTTCTGCAATCATTTCTGCGGCCACTTTACCGGAGAGTGTGACCATCGGCACGCCGCCGCCGGGGTGGGTGGTGCCCCCGGCAAAGTACAAGCCTTTAACCTGCGTGGCGCGGTTATGCGGGCGGCGGAAGGCCGTCCACTTGCTATTGGCGGATGGGCCATAGAGCGCACCGTTCCAAGCGCCGCTCATATCTTCGAGTTCGTGCGGTGTCAGGATGTGTTCGTGCTTAATCTTATCGCGAATGTCAAAGCCTGCATCCGCCAGTTTATCCAAGATCAATTGGCGGTAGTCTCCGGTCATGGACTGCCAATCAATTTTACCAGATAACGGCGGCACGTTGACCAAGATAAACCAATTTTCGCTATCGGTTGGCGCGTGGTCGGGGTCAGCCTTGGACGTAATCGCCACGTAAATTGTCGGATCTTGCGCTAGGGCTTGCTGCTTAAAAATCGTCCTGAACTCTGCTTCATAATCCGCAGAGAAAAAGATGTTATGATGCGCCAATTCTGGATAGGTGCCATCGACCCCTAACAGCATAATAAAGCCAGAGCATGACGATTCGTAATTAGTCAATGTGTTGAGCCGTTTTTGTATTGCCTCCGTTTGGGGGAGTAAACGCTGGTAGGTCGTCGTCACGTCCACATTAGCGACGACGACATCCGCCTTCAGATGGTCATCGTCTGCTATGAGTACGCCTGTCACGCGGTCACCGTCTAGGGTGATGGTTTTAACAGCGGTTTCCGTGCGGATGTCTACGCCGCATTTTTCCGCGAGTTGCGTCATGGCCTCCGCGATTTGGTAGACTCCACCACGCGGATACCACACGCCGCCGGTAAGCTCCACATGGGCGATGACGTTCAAAGTGGCCGGGGCTTCGTAAGGGCTGCCGCCAACATACGTTGCAAAACGGCCTAATAATTGGCGCATCTTAGGGTTACGCACAAATCGCTTGATCGCTTGATGCATGGTGCGAAACGGATCGACCTTGAGCCATTCATTGACGGGCACCCGCGTAAAGCTCTTGAGCGTTGGCGGTCGGTCATAGATGAAAACTGGTCCAGTGATGCGGTGGATGCGGGCGGCATACCCCAGATAATCTAAATACCCTTCCACATCACGCGGTTCGATGGCTTCGATGGCGTTTGCCATCGCGCTGAGGTTGCCGGTTGCGTCAAAACGGGTACCGTCCCCGTAGAAGTAGCGCGTTAATGGTTCGATAGGTATGAGGTCTACGTAATCGCTAAAGTTTTCACCCGCTGCACGGAACAAATCCTCAAACACATGACGCATGGTGATGACCGATGGCCCGGTATCCCAACGGAAGCCGTCCGCTTGGATTTGATACATCTTCCCGCCGGTCTGCGCGTTTTTTTCCAGCAAGGTTACATCTTGACCCTTTATGGCGAGGTTAATAGCTGCGCTCAAGCCGCCAATGCCCCCGCCAATGACGATAATCGATGCCATGTTGATCTGCCTTTCTACGTGGATGACTTACGCTGAATGACGCGGCCTTTCCAGACGGGGCCACCATAGCGTATTTGCCAGTAAATGGATTGAAACGCGATGCGCGTCATGATGATAACCGAGATGGGCAGCAGAAGCGCATCCCCCACGCGCTGATGGGTATAGGCCGCTGTGAGGGCGCGTACACTCAACCCGGCGACGATCAACAGCAGCGGCCAGAGCGTCATAGGCGCGGTAGCTAGCCATACCCAAGGCAGCAGGAACACCGCCCAATGAAAGAACGTCGCGGCCAGTAACACCGGGATGCTATTGCCATAGCCTGCAAGTATATTTTTAGCGTAACCGTCGCGCACACTCGGCCAGTCGGTATACATACGGCAACCCACTAGACGATTACCATCTGCCATGCGCAAGCGCAGCCCGGCGCTTTTGACCATTCGCGCCAGGGTGACATCTTCCAGGACGTTATCGCTCACCGCAGCATGACCGCCAACCGCATCATAGGCTTTGTGCCGCCATGCCATACACTGCCCATTTGCCGCGCCGAAAGCGGCCATGCGGACGTAGTGCGTGCCGATAACAGGCAGATAGCCGATGATGACCATCGCCATGAGGGGCACGGTGAGCCGCTCCGCCCAGGTTTGGGTTTCCTGCGTCGGCCAGATCGTAAAGAGATCGGCTTGGGTGTGTGTCATATGCTCCACTAAAGCGCGGAGTGCGGTCGGTTGCCAGATGACATCTGCATCAGTAAACAGCAGAATATCGCCTTGCGCCGTCTTCTGCATCTGCTGGCACGCCCAATTTTTGCCCATCCAGCCGGGCGGCAGGGCTTCTCCGCGTATGATGCGCAAGCGTGTGTCGCCTGCCGCTTGTGCAACGGCGCCGGTGTCATCAGTGGATTGGTCATCCAGTAGGATGATTTCATAATGGGGGTAATCTTGCGCCATCAAGTGCTTGATCGTCTTGCCGATAACTGCCGCCTCATTCCGCGCCGGGATCATCACCGAGACGAACGGCGTTTCATCGGCTGTTGTCGGGCGATTTTTGAGATGTGGCAGCACAAAAACGTTGATAATGGTCGTTCCACTGATGACGATCAACGCGGCTGAGACGAAAATCATCAATCCGGTCATGCTGTTTCCCCTCGTGCCAATAAACGCAAGCGCGGCCAATGGTGCAGTTCATCACGGTGTTTGTACGCCAGCAAGCCGGATAAAATCAGCATGATGATGAGCCATTCCGGTGGACGATCTGCAAGCAGAATATAGGCGATTACGCCCGTATCCGTGAGCATAACCGCCCAGCCGCTTGATGTGAGCGCGACATACCACACCACCAGCAAAGGCAAGCCGACTATGGGTAGCTCAAGCAGCGATAGGCCGATAAACATGCCACCAGTTGCGGCGATGGCCTTGCCACCGCGATAGGTCAAAAATGGGGAAAACATATGCCCTAAGACGGGCGCTAAGGCGATGATGACCAGCGGCCAGCCTTCCACGCCCAGGACATGCACTGCAAACCCGGTTGGGGCTGCGCTCTTGCTGATGTCCAGCATGAGGGCTAACCCCGTCCATGTGAGGCCACCCCCGGCACGCATCACGTTGAATGTGCCGGGGTTGCCGTCGCCATAATCGCGGATGTCCACGCCTAACGCGGCGCGACCAACCCACAAGGCAAACGGCATCGCCCCTAGCGCAAACGCAACGGCGGCATAGAGGCCGATTGCGATCACTGTTGATTTACTCTACGATAACGATGCAAAGCGAACAGCAAGATAGACCCCATCGCCATACTACCGACGATGGCTGGCCCCACTTGCCCCCAGAAGACCGCCAGCCCGATGCTTTGTAAGAACCAGACCACACCATAAATGACCAGCAATGGCGCGAGTGGCAGATCATAACGATAGGGGCGTACAATCAAGGTGACAACGACCCCCGTCAGTAGCCATCCGGCGTAATTGCTCCAGGGTATGCCAAAGTAGCCGTTTGGGTTTTCCCATACCCAAAAACCCCAATCCACCATCTGTGGGTCAAGAAACAAATCCCATGCGGTGATGGCGATGGCGCTTATACCGATGTAAAGCAAAGGGCGATTTCTGCCGCCGATGATCTGCGCGACTGCCCATGCTGAGGGCAGCATCATAAACCACGCCAATGGAATGAGCAGCGGTACATGCCCCACTTGCGGCTGTAAAATGTTGGTGTATTCATATGCGCCAAACGGAAACTCGGTTGATGAACCGATAAACTCAATGCCCCAGGTTGCGATGGCAACCAAAAACAATGCTTTGAGTGTGCGTTGAATGCCCCATCCACCCAACAACACGGTTAATGTGGCTGTAAATTGCATCATCAGTGCAAATGTGACGGCTGTCGGGATGACATCCCGTCCGAACACCCATTTCATAATCGGCAGTGAGATCATCGCCAAGATCCAAGCGACGACAAAACCATATTGAACGCGCTGTGTGCGCGTCAGTTGAATGTCAGTGATACGCGAAAAAGTGGTCATGTGGTTTTCAACAGCCTATCTAAATCTCCATGAACTTCTAATGCTGTGTTGCGGCCTGTGCCCATGTACCGTGTTTCGCCGCTGCGTGTGGAAAAACGGACGGACACGGTGGATTGCATGGTTTCATCAACTCGTTTATGCATTTCTGTGCGGACGGGCGCTTTGAGTAAGCCACCGCTGCGCCGCTCTGCGACGGCTTCTAAGCGGTGTTTTCTGTCGGTCACGGTAAAATAAACGTGATCGTCGGTGAGGTGCAAGCGTTCGACTCGTGCGCCTGTATATGTGGTGAATTTCTTCAGCTTGCCTTGATGGTAAAATCCCATGAGAAAACCACGCCAAACGCGCCCCATGGACGGGATCAACGCGGCGGAGCCGAATAGGCTGGTGCCGGGGCTGTCAAAGTGGTTGGTTTGCAACCATACATAAGCGGATGGAAATGCTTGTCCCCAGTCTTTTTCCATATAACCGCGTCCGCCATCAAAAACGATGGGCTTATCTTCAATGTGCAGCGTCCCTTTAATTTGATGATCAAAGCTCAACACACCATGATAACATTCCATGAAGGGCAACCACGCATACCATCCCATCACCCCCGGCTCTAGTACGTTGACCGGCCAACCCTGCCCGCCGCTAAAGCGCAGTGTGCCCTGTATTTTGCCGTGTTCGTCGTCAATGTTTAGGGTGATGCACTCTCTTTGAAAGTGATTGTCACCTACCCATACATCAAACGCTTCTTCCGCTGCGTAAAACGCATCATGTGGATATTCATGGTAGGTGGCTTTGCCTGTCATGCCGTCAAGCACCTGCACAAAGGCATGATCCCCGCCTTGCTGCCCCATAAATATCCCTGGGATGACGGCGAAACGTTGTGACTCATCAGCGGAGATGAGCTTATAATACCAACCCTCAAAATAGGGCGGGCGCTTATTGTGTCCATGATAAATTTCTGGGTGTAGTGTTTCGTAAACGTATCGGCGCATTAGGTCTCTTTTTGTAGATCTAAGAACGTAAAAATGTGCTGCTGAATGTCATCCCAGTAGGGTGACGCTGGATTGATGATATTGTGATCGGTTGGGTATGCGCGGTAATACACGGGTGCCGCAAACTGGGCGATCATCCGCTGTGTGAGCGCAGGCTTGACTAGATCATCCTGTGTGCCTTGGAGAACAAGCGCCGGGATGCGTACATGCGATGCCAAGCGATGGGCGTTTTGCCCGGCTTTGTGGATCTGTGCGAACATCTTGATAGGCATTGGGAAATCGCGGATAGCCTGCTGGACTTCAGGATCATCTAAATCCGCATCCGGCATAAAATTATGGATACCATTACGCACTTCAGGATCATTAAAATCCAGATTGAGATATTTGAAGATGCGCGGTTGTGGGAAAAACACCTTCAAGATGGGTAAGGCTTTCCACGCGATATGATCGACCTTCCAGAAGGGTGATGTCAAAACTAGCGCGTCCGGCGGTTGTGTCGTCGTCGCGGCGATTTCGATTGCCAATGCCCCGCCCATAGAATGACCTATGAGGATTACACGCTGATGATGGCGCTGTAAATCGCGCAGTGCTGCACGGACGGCGGTCAACCAATCGTCATGGGTGCGCTCCGCGAGGCTTTCTACTTGGGGGCCGAAACCCGGCAATAACAAGGCGCGTGCAGTCCACCCGGCGCGGTGTAAGGCTTGCGCTAAAGGGCGCATCTCTGCCGGGCTGCCAGGGAAGCCATGTATGAGCAAAGCGGCGTTATCGCCTGCTTCTAATGTAAATGGTTGGTGTTCTTCGCCCTGGAAGGCGTTCAGTTTTTCTGTCAACATGCGCTTAGTCTACTCAAAATAGATAAATGTCTATTAAATGATAGGTGTATAACGCTGTGTGTAACTAGAAAAGCACGTTAGAAAGCTCTAAACTCAGCTCTCAAAATCTCACATGAGAGTTTTTGCAAGCGAATAAATGATATGGTGCAAGCATGACTTTGAAAAAATCTTCACGAATTGCAGGCTTTTACAAAAAAACGGTTGCGGAGCGCCAAGCGATTATCCAAGCATGGCTGGATGATGATGCGGCGATCCCAGCGGGTGGCGGCTTAGATGCCGATCAAGCGGCGGCGATGATTGAGAACGTCATCGGGCGCTATAACTTTCCGTTTGGTGTGGCGACGAACTTCCTCATCAATGGGCGTGACTATCTCGTGCCGATGGTGATTGAAGAGCCGTCGGTTGTGGCGGCGTGCAGTAATGCCGCTAAGATGTTTCGTGCAGGTGGTGGCTTTACCACATCAAGCGATGACCCGGTGATGATCGGCCAAATCCAAGTGCTGGACATCCCCGATATGGACGCGGCGATTGCGGCGATTACTGCGCACAAAGCCGAATTGCTCGCAGCCGTAGACGCGCAAGGCGGTAGCATCGTTAAGCGCGGTGGTGGCGCACGCGATCTCATCCTGCGTCGCTTTGATGACACGCCTATTGGGGCGATGTTGGTCTTGCATCTGCACATGGATACCCGCGATGCGATGGGCGCGAATGCGATTAACACCGCAGTTGAACACATCGCCCCACGCATAGAGGCGTTGACGGGTGGCCGTGTCAATCTGCGCATCCTTAGCAATTTGACCGATCAACGCAAAGCCCGCGCTGAAGGGAAAATCCCGGCGGCAGAATTGGCACGCGGTGATCTGAGTGGGGCGGATGTCGTCCAGACGATTGTAGAGGCTGGCGTTTTCGCGGAGGTGGATCCATACCGAGCCGCTACGCACAATAAAGGCGTGATGAACGGCATTGATGCGGTGATCTTGGCGACGGGCAACGACTGGCGAGCAGTGGAAGCGGGCGCTCATGCTTATGCTGTGCGCGATGGCCGTTACACCAGCATGACGCGCTGGTGGCAAGACGAAAACGGTGATCTGCGAGGTAGCATTAAAATTCCGCTGGCGGTGGGCATCGTCGGCGGTGCCACCCGCGTACATCCAATGGCACAATTGGCGCTGAAGATCCTAGGCATCCAATCTGCGCAAGAACTCGCGGAGGTTATCGCAGCGGTAGGTCTCGCGCAGAACGTGGCCGCTATGCGGGCATTGGCGACGGAAGGCATCCAGCACGGGCACATGCGGATGCACGCCCGCCAGTTAGCTTTAGCTGCTGGGGCGACCCCGGCGCAGGTCGCGCAGATCGTAGAAACCATGATAAATGAAAATACCATCCGCCTAGAGCGTGCAAAGGCGCTCTTGGCAGCGTTAAATACAAATAAGGAGTAATTGAGCATGTCAAACAACGGATTTGACCCGATGGCATCGGCGCTAATGCGCCCTGATCGTCAAGTTGGCATTATCGGCTATGGCGCTTATGTCCCGCGCTATCGCTTGCCCGGCAAGGAAGTCTCCCGCGTGTGGACAAACGGCATGGGCGGTAGTCCCATCATTGAAAAGGCCGTTGCAGGCTTAGATGAAGATGTCACCACCATGTCAATTGAAGCGGGGCGCAATGCCATTGCCCGCGCTAACATTGACCCGCGCGCGATCCGTGCGGTGTGGGTGGGCAGTGAGAGCCATCCCTACGCCGTGAAGCCCACCAGTACTATCGTTGCGGAAGCCGTCGGGACAACGCCCAACATCCAAGCGGCAGACTGGGAATTCGCGTGTAAAGCGGGTACGGAAGCCGTCCAAGCCTCTATCGGCATGGTCGGGAGTGGCATGAATGCCTACACCCTGAGCATCGGCATGGATACCGCGCAAGGTCGCCCCGGCGATGCGCTGGAATACACCGCTGCGAGCGGTGGCGCGGCTTTTGTCATTGGTCCGGCAGATGAAGCAGTCGCCATTTACCAAGGCAGCTATAGCTTTGTCACGGACACACCGGACTTTTGGCGGCGGCCAGGGCAATCGTACCCCAGTCATGGCGATCGCTTTACCGGAGAACCCGCCTATTTCGATCATGTGCTGACATCAGCGCAGACGCTCATGGAGATGATGGGCACGAAGCCCGAAGACTACACCCACGCCGTTTTCCATCAACCAAACTACAAGTTCCCTAGCCGTGCCGGGAAGATGCTCGGCTTTACGCCGGAACAACTTGAATTGGGGTTGTTGGTCAACCACATCGGCAATGTATACTCTGGCTCGTGTATGATTGGCCTCACGGCGATTTTGGATGCAGCGCAACCCGGTGACCGTGTTTTAATGATTAGTTACGGCAGTGGTGCGGGGTCGGATGGCTTTGACCTGCTGGTGACGGATCGCATTTTGGACGCACAAAAGCGTGCGCCATCCACTCGTGCGTATATTGATCGCCGTACAGAGATTGATTACGCCACGTACTGCCGCTTCCGCGATAAGTTGAAGGACTAGATGACCATGCGTGATGTTGCAATTGTCGGTGTTGGGATGACACCTGTAGGAGAACATTGGGGGCAGGGCTTGCGCGATCTCGGCGCTGAGGCGGTGCAAGCGGCACTCCGTGACACTGATATGCCGACTGCTGCCGCGTTGTATGTGGGTAATGCCTATGGTGCGACGTTTAGCAGCCAGTCGCAGCTTGGCGCGTTGATCGCGGATTTCGCCGGGTTGCGCGGAGTGGAAGCCTTCGCCATCGAAGCGGGGGATGCCAGCGGAGCCGCCGCGTTACGTGCCGGTTATCTGGCGGTGGCCTCTGGCATCGTAGAATCAGCGGTTGTGCTCGGCGTAGAAAAAGGCACGGACGCAATCGCCGGAGCGCGGGTACAAGGTCGGGCGATCAGCCTTGATGCTGATTTTGAAGCCATTCACGGCGCGACTTTGCCTGCTATGGCGGCGTTACTCATGCGGCGTTACATGCATGAGCATGGTGTGCAGATGACGGATTTTGAGGGCTTTAGCATCAACGCCCACGCTAACGGCAAAAGAAATCCATTGGCGATGTTCCGTAATACGGTCAAGCCGGGGGCGTTTGGTAAGGCCCCGATGGTCGCCGACCCGGTGAACTTGTTCGATGGTGCGCCGGATGGTGACGGTGCGGCTGCCGTCGTTTTGGTCGCTGCGGAACATGCACCGGATATAGTGTCGAAGCCCATCAAAATTATCGGCAGTGCTGCGGCTACAGATACCTTAGCATTACATAGTCGCAAGGATATGCTGTACCTCAATGCAGTAGCACAATCCACACAAAAGGCGCTCGACCAAGCGGGTGTTAGCCGCGATGATGTCAGCTTCTTTGAACTACATGATGGGTTTACGATCCTCAGTGCGTTGGCGCTAGAAGCAGCCGGTTTTGCAGAACGGGGCAAGGGATGGCAACTCGCGCAAGATGATATTGACCTTGCCGGACGGTTGCCGATTAGCACGTTTGGCGGCCTCAAGAGTAGAGGGAACCCCATCGGTGCGACTGGTGTCTACCAAGCTGTAGAAGCCGCCTTGCAACTGCGCGGTGAAGCCGGTGAAAACCAGGTGAATGATGCGTCGGTTGCACTTATCCAGAATTTAGGTGGTTTGGCGAGTACGGCGATTACACACATTTTGTCACGTTAGTTAAGCGAAACGTGAGTGAGAGTTGTCGTTTGATAGTCTTTGATAGCTCTCAGAACCCTTTGCGAGAGGTTTTGAGAGCAAAAAATGCCTATAATTGTGACAAATGGAACAAAAACGCATGATCCAAGAAGGAGAAGACTCATGCAAATTACACGCCATTGGAGAATGAATGCCCAACGCTACCGTTTAGAAGGTGTGCGTTATGAAGACGGTGAAGTTGACTTGCAGGCACGTCCGCGTGCAGAGGCCGAAGCCCAAGAACAAGAAAAAGAAGCAAATCGGGAACTACAACCCGTTAAGTGTGTGACGGCGGCCTAATAATGACTGAGATGGCGAAGCCTGTTGAGATCAGTAAAGAGGCTTTTGCCTTTTCCGGCACAGGTGAAATTTACAGTTATACCGTTGTGCAAGATGCGCCCGCCTCCTTCGAGGCGCAAGCGCCTTATGTGCTGGCACTGGTCAGGCTTGACGAAGGTCCTGTGGTTACCGCGCAGATTACGGATCTCGATGCGAACGACCCGTTGAATATCGGTGATCGTGTTGAGATGGTGACACGCAAGTTAACTACAGAAGGCAAAAGGGGGATGATCATCTACGGTTATAAGTTCCGTAAGATCATCTAAAGGGCAAATCAATTAAAAAGGCGCTTGTGATGGTCACAAGCGCCTTTTGCTTTTAATTGTTTAAGAAGTTATGTTGTCGTTTCTTTAAGGTCGTGTTCTTGTTTCCACTCATAAGCGAGGGAGACTTCGGTGTCGTTGTCGAAGATATGGACGTTATCCATATTTACTACGAGACCTAGGCGACCGCCGATACGAGCACCTGTGCGCGGGTCTACGCGGGCGATGAATGTCTTTTGACCTTCTTCGAGATAGATAATCATTTCGTTACCCATCTGTTCGATCACATCGACATTGGCTTCAATGTCAGATGGGGTGATGCCAGGTGGTTGGAAATTAATGTCGTGAATGTCCTCTGGACGCATGCCGAAAGTCACTTTCTTGCCGACATGAGACATGTATGGCTCGGTGCGGCTGGCCGGGATATATAGTTGGAAGATACCGGTGTCAACCTTAAGGCCACTTTCGTCTTGGACTAGCGTTGCATCAAAGAAATTCATAGAAGGGCTGCCGATAAAGCCGCCAACGAAAGCATTATAAGGGTTATGATATAAGTTAAACGGTGAGTCGATCTGTTGGAGTTCGCCTGCGTTCAAAACACAAATGCGCGTACCCATCGTCATCGCCTCTACTTGGTCATGGGTTACATAGATAAAGGTGGTTTCTAAGCGTTGGTGCAGCTTGCTGATAAATGAACGGGCTTCTACGCGCAGTTTAGCATCCAAGTTGGAAAGCGGCTCGTCCATTAAAAAGACTTTTGGTTCACGCACAATCGCACGTCCAACGGCCACACGCTGACGCTGACCACCGGAAAGCTGGCGTGGACGACGGTCGAGCAGCGGCTCAATGCCTAAGCTCGCAGCTGCATCGCGAACGCGCTGGTCGATAACTTGCTTCGGTGTCTTGCGTAATTTCAACCCGAAGGCCATGTTATCATAAACAGTCATATGCGGGTAAAGCGCATAGCTCTGGAACACCATCGCGATGTTACGGTCTTTCGGCGCGACATTGTTTACAACACGATCATCAATACGGATTTCGCCTTCGCTGATTTCTTCAAGCCCTGCGAGCATACGCAGGCTGGTCGATTTGCCGCAACCGGATGGCCCGACAAAAACAATAAACTCTTCATCTTTGATGTCAATGTTGAGGTCTCTTACTGCGGTAATGTTACCATAATGCTTGTATACTTGATCAAAAATTACGCTAGCCACTTGGTCTTACCTCCGTGCCTGTCTAGTACAAATAAATGTGTGCTTACTTTTAACGTATTTTATATAAAGTGCACAACGATTTTGCAAAAAACACTTTGCCCAATCCCTCACAGAATTATAATGTAAACTTGGTCATTTGACAAAAAATTGTCGTAAATTTAAGAAAAGTGTAATAATGTGTAATATATACCAAGGCAAGGGACTTTAAATGAATACTGACATCAAAGCAGAAATTATCAGTATTGGTACAGAAATCTTGTTAGGTGAATTAACGGATACGAACTCTGTCTTTATTGCGCGGACAATGCGCGACCTGGGAATCAATGTGTATCGTATGTTGTCAGTTGGTGACAACCGCCAACGAATTGCGGATGCGGTAAGCGCTTCTTTGGATCGTGTCCATGTGGTGATTACCTGTGGTGGCCTGGGGCCAACCGTTGACGATATGACGCGGCAGTCAGTCGCGGATGCGACAGGGCGAGGCTTGACATTTCATCAGGCTTTGCTCGACCAAATCGCAGAGCGTTTTGCTAGCTTCCGCGTAGAGATGACAGAAAACAATAAGCAACAAGCCTATTTGCCAGATGACGCTATGGTTATAGAGAACCCTGTTGGCACAGCCCCGGCTTTTATCGTAGAGCAACCGTATCGCTGTGTGATCTGTTTGCCAGGGGTCCCCCGCGAGATGAAATTCCTGATGAATGAACGTATTGTCCCGTATCTGCGCGAAAAATATAATCTCGGTATCATCAAGGCGCGTATTCTTAAATCCGCCGGGATAGGCGAAAGCAGCTTGGATGAGATGATCGGGCGGGAACTGTTGGAAAAGGTTAACCCGACGATTGGATTAGCCGCACACATGGGGCAGATCGACGTGCGCATTACCGCCAAAGCGCAGACCGAGACCGAAGCCGATGCACTCATCGCCCAGACAGAAGCCGCAGTGATGGCGAAAGCGGGCCGCTTCGTCTTCGGCACTGATAAGGAGACCTTGGAAGATGTCTTCGTCAGCTTGCTAAAGAAGCACAAAGCACAGGTATCTGTCGTCTATGCTGGGCTTGATGATGTGGTCGCAGAGGCGATTAAATCTGTTGAAGGTGGTGAAGATCACCTCTTGGAACCTAAGCACTTCACCGATCCAAGTGCCTTGGCTGTCGCTTATGGTATTGATCCACATATGAGCATCCGTGAACTTGCGCAGACGGTCGCGGCTAAAGTGGCGAAGAAGACTGCTGCCCAAGCGGTGATTATTGCCGTGAGCTTGCCTGATGTAGACGAAGGGGCAGATGTCGAGCAGGCGACTGTTATTGGGGTGTATACGCCGGAGAAATATCGGGATCGTGTGTATGGCTTCGGCGCACGTTCGGACTTTGCCCGTGCTTGGGGTAAATCTTGGCTACTGTCTACGGCGTGGCGCTTACTCAAAGAACGGTTTGAGGCTTAAAGCGACCCACTGCCGACTCAAAACCAATGTTGTAAGGTAACTACTCAGCCATGCCCGCATCGGCTTAAAGCCGATGGCTAAACAAATGCTTGGAAGCCCATAAATGGGCTGTATACAATGATATTTCTCACTAATTAGCCCGTTTAGGGGCTTTGCGGTTAGCTAGTCCCCGGTTTTGAACAGGTTGAAGGCATGAAATAGAATTGAGATATACTATAGTAAAGCAAGCGACACAAGGGATAAGGAT
>DAOTTT010000250.1:0-11872 GCA_034437635.1 Anaerolineae bacterium
ACACCGCGCACGATCTTTTGTCCGATGCACGGTGGTAGCTACACGCGCCAACCATGCTTTCCTCCACCCGCTAAAGACGGGTGGTTTCCAGCAAGGAGGTTTTGATGAAAAAGATTACACTTTTACTCATTATCACACTGCTTTTGCCGATGAGCGTGAGCGGCCAAGGGGTCGCCAGCGACTTACTCGGCAGGATCAACAACTTAAGATCATCGGTAGGCGTTCATGCCTATGCCCTCAACGCCTCGCTGAGTGCTGCTGCCCAAAACCACGCGCAATGGATGGCTCAATCCGGCCAGATTAGCCACACGCAACCTAACGGCTCTACGCCGCGTGACCGTGCGGCGAACGCGGGTTATGCGTCCCGCTGGGTGAGCGAAAACGTCTACATGGGCACAAATGCGTCCGCTGCGAGGGCGTTCAACTGGTGGGTGAACTCACCCATACACTATAGAGGTATGACCGCTGGGCATTATTACGACATAGGCATTGGTGCGGCCAGCGCCAACGGTCAGACGGCCTATGTGTTGGTCTTCGGTAATCCAACAACGACGGTGCGCGTTGCGCCGCCGATTACTGTGCCGGAGTCTGACCCGTATAATTATCGTGACGATAATACTGTGGCAGGGGAGAGTGGCCAAGGGCAGAGTGTGGCTGCTGCGCCACCGCCGCCATCGTTTATCGTCGGCGTGGACGATGCCGGGAACATCTTACATGAAGTTCAACCAGGGGATACGATTGGCGATATTGTCTTTATCTATGGCTATGATTGGTCTGATTTGGATCGTATCCGCGATTTAAACAGCATGACCCAAGCCGAAGCCCGTTGGTTAGCCGTCGGGACGATCATCAAAATCCCGCCCTGGGATGCGACCCCAGTGCCGACAACGGAAGCCCCGCCAGCGCAAGGCCAAGAACAGGCGCAACCCTTCACAGCGGCGGCACAATCCGACAACATGACACCCTTGCCGACATCGCCCTTGCCGACTGAAACGGCTACGGCGGGGCCATCCCCGACGATGCCCGCGACAGCAACCGCCGACTTTACGCCGACGGCAACATCCACGCCGGATGAAGTCGCCTATGATATGGAAACGGCCACAGCAGTAGCGGCAACCTTTACACCGGAGGCGACATCCACGCCTGAGTTAACGCTAGATGCTACCGCAACCCAAGCGATCACAGCGGCGGCGACACAGCCGCCCACCGTGACCAGTGCTGATGCGGTGCTGTGGGAAGCAGCCACGATTACGCCAGAGCTTACAGCCGTGGAGCTTGCGCAAGCGGATAGCGGCGGCTTAATTGCACCGCGCACGCTTCAACCGGAAGTCGTAGAGGCTAGCGACGACAACACACAAACGATCCTTTTGGTGGTCATTGTGGTGCAGTTTGTGGTGTTGGTCGCGGCAGGTGCCGCGTTGATGCGGCGTGGACGCACCGCGTAAACGCTAGGCGGGTGTGCATCTGGTGGGTAGAATAGCGCGGCAACGTGACCGTAAATCTAAGGTGTTCCGCGTGATGATGCAACGACAAATGCTCGCTCTGGTGTTGATCCTGCTGCTAGCTGCCGCCGGGCGCATCCTCAATATTGACCAAGAAAGCCTCTGGGTAGATGAAGGCTTTAGCTATTGGGCTATCCGCCATGATGATATGCTCAACATCATCATCAATGATGTTCACCCGCCGCTTTACTTCTTCGGCCTGCGTCTATGGGAAGGCGTAACCGGCCTCAGTGAATTGGCCTTGCGTTATTTCTCTGTGCTGCCAAGCCTGTTAAGCGTGGGGATGATGGTGCCACTCATGCGGGAATTCGGGCGGTTGCGCGGCACGGATGCCCCCACATGGCTACCTGTAACCGGCGCGTTATTGCTCGCACTTGCAGATATGGAAATTTACATTAGCCAGCAGGTGCGCATGTATAGCTGGCATGTGCTGTGGATCATCGTCAGTATGACGCTGTTTTTGCGTTGGCTGCGGCTGCACAAAGACCGCACCCTGATATTGTGGGGTGGGGCGAATGTGCTTTTGCTCTATACGCAATACATCGGCCTTGCTTCTATCGCCGTGCAGGGGATGGCGGTGTTACTTTTCCAACGGGGGCGCACACGCATTAAGGGTGTGGTGATGTTGGCGTTGGTGGGCGTGGCGTTCATCCCCTGGATGCTGGTTGTCGTCAGTGGTCAGACGGATAACATCGGTACAGGGTTCAATGTGCCGTCTACGTTGGCTTCATTATGGGATTGGCGCGAAGAATGGTTTACTGGGCAATGGGCGCTGATGATCGGCTTGGCGGTCGCCGGGCTTGTGGTTGTGCGCGGGGAACGTGTGCGCCCCCATTGGGCGAGCGCGTTTATACTGGCGGGATGGTTGATCTTGCCGGTGGCCGGGGCCTACGTGCTGAACTTTTACACGCCGATTTTGATGGATTACCGCCTGACGCAGATCACACCAGCGGTCGTCGCTTTGATTGCGTTGGGCTTGGTTAACATCCCGCAGACGACACGCGGCTTTCTCGTCATTGTGATTTTGGTCTATGGCGTGGCGATCTATGATACACCGCGCCCGCGTCCGCCTTGGCAGGCCGTTGGCCAGAACGCCGCCCTGTACGCACAACCGGACGATCTCGCCTTAGCGCATATCACGCCTTCCGGTGATTGGCATATGATGTACTACTACGAACGCTTCATGCCGGCGCTTGAGCGTCGTTCCTTGCGTCAATGGCAACTGGAAGACGGCGAAACCTACGCGGCAGGCTTGCCAGCATTGACCGCGCAATATTCGACGGTGTGGTTTATGCACTGGTCGAGTGATCGCAGTGGCTTCGAGGCGTTAGCGACGACCGGGCATGTACAGACCACCATCATGACTGAAGATTGGCTCGGTAATGATCTCAACGTCTATCGCTTCGACCAAGTGCCGCCTGAAGCTGACGCGGTGGCGGTTTATGAGTCGGGCTTGACCTTGCGTGTGGCTGATTTTGACCATGATGATCTGCGCGTTGATTTGCTATGGAGTACGCCGCAACCGCTCACAGCGGATTACACCATCTCCGCAATTGTATTAGATGCCAGTGGGCGGCTTGTAGCGCAGGATGACCGGATGCCGTTCCGGGGGGAGCGCCCGACGACAGGCTTTGCGCCGGGTGAAGTCGTTTACGATCCGCATGAGCTAACCTTGGTGGAAGGTATCACGGCTCTGCCGCCGGGTGAATACACCATCGGCGTGAAGACCTATACCTTTACGGATGTCGGGTTAGTCGTCATCCCGACGCAGGACGGCAAAGAATTCGCTGTTGTGGAGGCGTTCACTGTCGCCGGTTGATCGTCACTCATCAAATGTAATCAGATCCGCGATTGCTTCCAGCGTGGCTGGCCCGATACCTTCCACCGCGCCGAGATCGTCCAGGGTAGCGTAAGCGCCGTTTTCTTCTCGGTAGATGATGATGCGCTCCGCTAAGACCGGGCCGATACGCGGCAGGGTTTCGAGTTGTTCTTGGGTCGCCGTGTTGATCGAGATGCGCTCTTGTTCGGGGGTGGTTTGTGCGGTGGCGGTTTGTGCGGCGCGGAAGGCGGCTTCTACCGTGTGAGTCATAGGGAGCGGTGTAGGGGCGGTGGCGGTCTGCGTAAAAAGACCAGCGACAGCAGCATCGACCGTTTGCTGTATGGTGGGGTCAACTTGTGGTGGCGGCACAGCGAGCACGCCTATGATGACAAATGTCGCTAAGACAATGCCGAATAATCCTATCGTTTTTTGCATGGTGACAATCTCCCCTTCGTTAGCCTATAATGCTCTGGTGTTTTATACAATATGACATGGTTATCAATATGTCACAATACGGTTGGTCGAATGCGCCGGATGCCGTTCGGCAGACAGTTAAAAAATTAGTGAATCATCTTCAGGAAGTGCTCAAGGATGATCTGACCGGGGTCTATCTGCATGGGTCTTTAGCCATGCAATGCTTTAATCCCGATCTCAGCGATATTGATGTTTTGGTCGTATCGCGGCAGCGGGTACAGCCGGAACAGCGGCGCATCATTGCGCGGTATCTCGTTAATCATTCTGCGCGTCCGCATCCAATTGAATTAAGCATTGTGCGCGAAAGTGCGCTTTTCCCTTGGCAGCATCCCGCCCCGTTTGAACTCTACTACAGCGAAGCCCAACGTATCTTGTTTGAAGATCATATCTTCGATGGGCTATGGCCGGGGTGGACGCGCCACGACCAAACCAATGTTGACCTTGCCGCGCACATTGCGGTAATCCGTGAGCGTGGCTTGGTGGTCTATGGGCGCGAAGTCGCTTATACCTTCCCGCAGGTGCCGGTGCCGCATTACGTGGATGCTATCGTCAAAGACGTTCACCATGCCCGCGAGATGCTATTGCATGACCCGGTGTACGCCGTGTTGAATCTATGCCGGGTGTATTGCTATTTGGAGGATAGCAAGATTGTCTCCAAAGTAGAGGGCGCACAGTGGGCGCTGCCCCGCTTAGATAAAACTTACCACGCCGTGTTGAATGCCTCATTGGATTTTTACACGGGTAAAGCACAGGTGCTGCCCTTCGATCCATTGGATTTAGCCACGTTTATCGGCTACGTTGAAGCGAAAGTGACTGAATTGCTATATCGCAGGAATATGTCTTGATGACCCGGCGACAATGGCTTATCAGCTTCATTGTTATGTGCATTGTATTGGGCGGTTATGCTTTGCGCCTATGGCATCTCGGCACAGAGTCGATCTGGCATGATGAGGCGTGGAGCATTCGCGCTTTTCGTGGGCCGTTCACTACGCCGGATGATAACACCCCTTATCTCTACTATGTCAGCGGTCACGCATTATGGCGGCTTGGCGGCGGCGAAAGCGCCTTGGCGCTGCGTTATATCTCCGTTTTATTCGGCACATTGACCGTCGCCTTGACGCTGCGCTTAGGGCGGCGTTGGTTGGGCATCGGCGGCATGTTGGCCGTTGGCTTGGGCGTTGCCATCAACCCGCTGCTATGGGAATATGCGCAGGAAGTCCGGGCGTATGTCGTCGTGCCGTTGATCGCATTGGGCTTGCTGGCTGTCGCGGATGCTATCCTTAAGCATAAGGCCGGGCATAATGTCCCGCGTGTGCTTTGGGGGCTGGCGTTTGCGGTACAAGTCATTGGTCTTTATACGCATAATCTCAGTGTGCCGTTGATCCTTTGGTTGAATGTCGCTGTCGGGGTCGCGTGGTTGCTCCGCCGAGATTGGCGCAAGATGGTCGTTTGGGCAGGCGTGGCAATAGCGGTGATTGCCGCTTACATCCCCTGGTTGCTGACGCAATCCCCTAGCGGCACACCCCTCAACACACCGCCGCAACTCGGCTTGGCGTTAGTGGCTGATATTTGGGCCAGTTACTTCTTCCCGGTGCAGCAACAACTCCAAGACGTGAAAGCCCGTTTGGACGGCTTCGATGTGTGGACACCGACGCTGATCTTCGGCGCGTTGATCGTCGGGTTATGGTTGGTGTGGGTTGTGCGTGGGCGCGATGAACGGCGGCAAGGGTGGCTGTTGACCTCTCATGTGTTGTTGGTGCCGCTTTTCAGCACGCTTTTGATGATCGTCGCGCAAATTGACTTTCATCCCCGATATTACATTGCGGCGGTGCCGGGGACGTTGCTCTTGATAGTGATGGTGTTTGGGCGGCGGCAGATGATCGTCGTTATGTTACTGCTGGCATTGACGGCGGTCAGCTTGTTTCAAATCCGCACACGGAGCAATTACCAGCATGATGATTTTCGCGGTTTGGCACAATACTACGCCACCTTGCCGGAAGATGCCGTGATCTTGGTGCCGTTTAACGTAGAGCGGGCGCTGCAAGATTACTACGCGCAGCAATTGCCCATTAGGGCGCAGTTTATCAACGTGCCGCTTTACAGTGACGAAGCCACAGTGACAGTGGCTATCAACGCGCTGATTGAGGCCGATACGCCGCGCCATGTGGAATTTTTGACATGGTATCAACTCCCGGCGGACGTGCGCGGCATGTACCCGTGTTTGCTCATGGCGGCCAGCGATCAAGTGGACGATCCGCGTGATTACTTTGGCCTTTCCACGCAGGCGTATACTCTGACGCAACCCATAACGATGATGCCTCTAGGCGGGTCGTCGCCATTACGCGGCTTGTCGTTTGATGGGGCGGCGGCAGCGGCTTCTACACAAGGAACGTGTCTGCGCACGGATTGGACGCTCACCGCGCCGACTGATGAAGATTATCAAGTTGCCGTGGCTTTGCTGAACCCCATCAGCCAAGAGATTGACCGCGCCGATGCGCTCATGGCACGGGCGGATAACGCGCCGACCTCAGATTGGCAAGTCAGCGCACAAGGCGCAGCCTATGCGTTGCTCAACTTGCCGCCGGGTGCGCCAACGGGCGATTATTCCGCGTCTGTTGGTGCATACAGTGCCGCACAACCGGAAGGCGTTGATGTTTTAGATTTAGGCGGCGGAGCAGCGGGAAAATCTATGCTGTTTTTCAATGATATACCCGCACAAGGGCAACCCCTGGCGTTATTTGACGAGACAACGCTCATGGAAGAGAGCGCCCGCACGCTGCGCCCCGGCGATTTCTTATCGTTGACGCTGTTTCTTGTGCCCCAAGCGGACGCGACATCAGTCACGGTGCGCTTAGGGGAGTTGGTCGAGCAAGTGTCTGTCGATGCAGAAGGCGCGTTGTTCTGGCAGCGTTACTTTATCCCGCATCAATTTGATGACGAGACGCTAACGCTCACGGTGGACGATCAACCTTTAGCAACCTACACTATCACGCCGATTGAGCGCATATACGAAACCCCGGCGTTTAACACCCCGGTAGATGTTGCGTTTCCGTCGGTGGGTGTGCTGCTTGGTGCGGATGTCCCGGCGACGGTCACTGCCGACGAGCCGCCACAGGTGACGCTAATATGGCGGGCGATGGCATCGCCGGAAATTAACTATACCGCCTTTGTGCAGATGCTCAGCCCGGATGGGCGCGTCATCGCGCAGAGTGACCAGATGCCCGAACGTCGGACGGTGGGCTGGCTAGCGGATGAATACATCATCGACACGCATATGTTGCGTTTTAACGAGCCAGCATATACCGGGGACGTGCGCATCGTCGCTGGATTATATGAGGCCCATCCCGGCTTCCCGCGTGTGATGACGGATGCTGGTACGGATGCCGCGACCATTGCGGATGCCGTCCCGGTGCGTTAATTATCGTTTGATGAAAACGACACCTTGGCTGTCTTCCAGCGTTAGCGCCTCGTCAATGCCGTTGACAATCAGACCGGTTGTTTTGATGGCGACTTCCCATTGGCCGTCCGGCAAGTCACGCAAGGTCGCCGGGGTGATTGTCTTGGGTTCGCCTTCCATATTGGCGACAAAAAAGAGCGTTTCGCTGTCGTCCGGCGCACGCCGCAGCCCGTAGTAGATCACGGTGCCGTCGGTTGGGTAGAGATAATCCAAATTGTCATCATCGCGCAGATTCTCCATCAGCCAGGGACGCGCTTGGCGGAAGGCCCGTAGTTCTAAGTTATATGCGGTTTGCTCCGGCGCGAGATACTCCACGAAATGCCACACATTGCAAAATTCATGTACATCATCCATCCAGGCACGGGCGATGGCTTTAAGGCGCGGGATCGTCAACTTTTCGATTTTAAAGGCGGGGGTGGCATCACTGTTCAACACGCGGACGATAGCGTCTAAATCGTATAAGGTCGCCTGTACTGTATGATCGAGCACGGCCATAAAGCGGCGTAAGCTATTGAGCGTTTTGAATCCGAACGCTTTTAAGCGTGGGAAAAGGTCATCACGGGCGTATTCTTCTTCGTTAATCAACCATTCGGAGAAACGAGCTTCTTCGCTGACGACTTTAACGCCATAACGATCATCGGTGTTACGGATGAACCCCCAGGGCGCACGCATCGTCGCGTTGATAAAGTCCATCGGCACGCCGGGCATGATGGCGTAATCGAACAACTTCGCGGCGGTGTTATCATATGCATTGCGGAAAATCTTGCTTAGGCTGTCGCCCAAGTACGTATTTAAGCGGGCATCCGTTGGCGTTTGAGAACCGCGCCGGAGCGTATCGTGATTGGCGCAGCCGGTAATCCACTCGCGCCCAACGGCGGCCATCTCGCGCACGCGCCACCACTTCATCACCCAGAATGTGAATAAAAACGGCGTATTATGGGCGAAGGTCAACGGCCCCCATTGCCATACATTGGGCATTTGTTTGGTGATCTCGCGGTAACTGGAGGCCAGTTCCCAATCCGCACGCGGCCAGGGGCGGCCATCCTCAAAGATCATCCAGGGACGGTATGTCTGCCCGGCGACCTCTAAAGTGACATCATTCATCAGCCGTAGATAATCGTCATCATGCCACATGGTATGCGTTTCGGGGTCCCAGTTTTTAAAGTCCTGTGCGCCATCCACGCGGATGCCGTCTACGCCGTAATTGTGCTTGCGCCGCATCATTTCCAGCAACATAGCGCGGGTGATAGGATGGGTGAAATCGACATTCTGGCCGTACATATTCGCCCCGGCGAAGAAATATTGATTCATCAACGGTATGGATTGGTTATCAATGTGTCCATAGACAATATCCAGCATTACTTTGATGGGTTGGCCGGGGAAGTTGTGCAGCGCGGCGATAAAATCAACCAACTCATCCGGGCGGCCACTGTGGAGCAAGGCCGGGTTGGTGGCGCTGGATGCGCTCATGACGACATCATAACCCCAGTTGGTCATATCCGGTTTGTTGAGCGTGACTTGGATGCTATCGGCATCGCTTTCTTCCGCTAGCCAGAAGCTGTATTGGCCTTCATATTCGATTACTGGCTCGATGGGCATAAGCTGTATGGCTTCGTATCCCACGTAATTCTGCTCGGCAGGGGTGAGCGGCTCGCCTGCACGGATTTTATCCGCGATGGTGTTGTAAAGGTCGGTCAAGGCGGCGAGTGTGCCCTCCGGCGTGGCATAGCGTATATGAATTTGGAGGATGTGCCGGGGCACGGCGATGCGATCTATGCCATCTTGCCGATCTTCCGGCGCGAAGTCCAGGTTTTTAAAATGATCTTTGTCGGTGCGGGCGGCTTGCATCGCGGGGATGTCGTAGTATTCCGCCGGGGCAAACACGCCAAAGGGGATCGAACTAGCGAGATAGTCCGGGACGATCTGGCGGCCTTCGTCATTGTGATACACCACCTGATAAAAATCTCCGACTTGATCGCGGGTGCCTGCCTGCATCCCATCAATGACACCCCAGAGATATTGTCCACGCGGAACCAGTTCCACGCGATGCTTAAAAAAAGTGATTGTCTGGGTGCGTTGGACAAAGTCAATAGGCGCTTGTGGACGGTAGACTTCCAGGTAAACGGCATCTGCCGAGATGCCTTCGTCGGCGATCTCCGGTGCCCAAAAGCCGATTTGGGTGGCGTTGCCGTGCGGCTGTGCGCCTAAGTAGGGCATAATGGCTTGGGCAGCGGCGAATGCGTCCTCAGCTTGGGCTTCGATGGATTGGATTTTCTCTAAAAGGGCTTGGGTTTCGTCCCGTAATAAAGTTAAAGTCATGGCATCCTGCTTAAAACTTATCTTGCAAATTTCATCAAGCATACCATCTGCCAATGCGACAAACAAAAAGCCTGTGTAGGTGAACTACACAGGCTCACATAAAAGGGATGCTTAAATACTCAGGTATATCCCGCATCGGCTCAAAGCCGATGGCTACACAAACGCTTGTAAGCCCATAAATGGGCTGTGTACACACTGATTAGCCCGTTCACGGGCGGCGCATACATGCGCCGCGGCGGTGAGCTAGTCCCCGGTTTTGAACCGGGGCAGTATGCTTAAAAACTACTCAGTCACAAGAAGATCTGCTTGTGCCTTCTCTGCGAGTGCTAAGTTCGTTTTATCATGGATTTCGACCACCATCGGCGGCATATTGAGGATTGTCTCATGTACCGGGCAGTGGTCGGCAGCACGCCGGACGGCGGCTTCTTTGGCAGCTAAGGTCGCGTTAGGTAACGTGACGATCGCCTTAATGTTGGTCAAGCGGGCGGGCTTGTCGGTCTTCTCAAACGTTACATCAACGCTTAAGCCCGTGCAATCGACGTTATGATGTTCGCAATATTCCGTGACTAAAGCCGCTACACAACTCCCAATGGAAGCGATAAACAATTGTGGCGGCATGGGGCCGCGATCACTACCGCCCATACCGGTAGGCACATCAATCTTGACGATATGATTGCCAATTTGCGTCTCGAAAAGCATATTGCCAGAGTATTTAGTGGTAATTGTTGGCATGATATACGCCCTTTATATTATGAATTGTAATTTCTTCCATCATATGGCTGTTGTTACTTATAGAGATAGTGAATAAAATCACAAATTGAAGTGACAATTCACATTTCGTACACTGTGTAGGATTATCTATGGATTTTTTAGCGCATCGTGTACAATGCGGATAGCGCATCAACTATAAATATAGAGGGTATTTGAAGATGATTATTGGCATTCCGAAAGAAGTGAAAACCGATGAATACCGCGTTTCGCTGCCGCCGGGCGGCGTGCGGGAACTCGTCGCGCACGGTCATCAAGTGCTGGTGCAAAAGGGCGCTGGTGTAGGTAGTGCGTTCACTGATGATGAATACGTCGCCACTGGTGCAACGTTGATCGACACGGCAGAAGAAACCTGGGATAGTGCGGAAATGGTCGTCAAGGTCAAGGAACCTCAGGCCAGTGAATATCCCCTCATGCGTGATGATCTGCTGCTGTTTACGTATTTGCATCTCGCAGCGGAAGAAAAATTGACCCATGCCATGCTCGAAAGCGGCGTAACAGGCGTTGCTTACGAGACTGTCACCGATAAAGAAGGGCGCTTGCCCTTGCTGGAACCGATGAGCGAAGTCGCCGGGCGTATGGCGACACAGGTTGTCGCCCAATATTTGACGAAAGTCTATGGTGGGCGGGGTATGCTCATGGGCGGTGTGCCCGGTGTGCGTCCGGCCAATATTGTCGTACTTGGTAGCGGTACCGTCGGCATGAACGCGGCGAAGATGGCACTCGGCATAGGCGCGAACGTCACCATGCTTGACCTCAACTTAGAGCGTCTGCGTTACCTAGATGACACCATGCACGGGCGCATCACGACGCTGTACTCCAACGCGGCCAATATTAGCGATGTCATCCAAACAGCGGACGCGGTGATTGGCGCGGTGCTCATCGTTGGGGCGAAAGCGCCGCATCTCATCCGCCGGGACATGCTGCCGGAGATGCCGGATGGCAGCGTAATCGTTGACGTGGCCGTTGATCAAGGTGGTTGTGTGGAGACGACCAAGCCCACCACCCACAGCGACCCCATCTATTATGTCGATGGGGTGCTGCATTATGGCGTGGCGAATATGCCGGGGGCGGTGCCGCGTACCTCTAGCTTGGCGCTTTCTAACGCGACACTGCGTTATGTGCTGCGCCTAGCAGATATGGGCTTGAGCGACGCAGTCAAGAGCGATCCCGGCTTGGCGAAGGGGCTCAATGTTTACAAAAACGCCGTGACGCATCCTGCTGTTGCGGAGACGTTTAACCTCCCATTGACTAGCTTGGATAAAATCGTCTGGGGCGAGCCGATAACATCTTAGTATTAGGGCTGTCGCTTGACATGAGGGTGACTTCGTGACTAGGGTTTGTTTTGATGATTTAAGCCTAATCCGGTTGTTGCCCTTTTGCCACTATTTCATCAAAACCTTCTTGCTGGAAACCACCCGTCTTTAGCGGGTGGAGGAAAGCATGGTTGGCGCGTGTAGCTACCACTGTGCATCGGACAAAAGATCGTGCGCGGTGTGCTACCGCGCCACTACCCCCGCAGGGGTGGGGACT